>NZ_JALKVM010000044.1:0-29896 GCF_057440575.1 Johannesbaptistia floridana | reverse complement strand
CAAAATAAGTTAGACCAAAATAAGTTAGACCAAAATAAGTTAGACCAAAATAAGTTAGACCAAAATAAGTCAACTGAAACATCAACAGTAAAAGAAACACCAAAATTAACTGAAAAACCCAAAGCAAAAGCTAAGGGGAAATCTAAGGTTAAACTAGAATCAGCACCAGAAAAAACAGAGGAGGAATATAATCAGAAAGAATTACCAAGACGACAAAAACCTCAACTACCAAAACCAGTTAAACCTAAATCAGAAGAAAAATTAAGAGAAAATGAAGATTTAGAAATAGATCCAAATATCGAGTCAAGTGAAGATTTACTCGAAAAAGATACTGATGTAGAAGAAACAGTTCTTTTGGAAAAACCAAAAAGAAATAAGTCAGTTAAGTTGAATAAATCAGAAAAAGCTCGACAGTGGCAAGATGATGAAGATGATGACTCTAAAGCAAAAAACACCAAAGGTGTTAATAAAAACAAACGTAAAAGTATAGTAATAGAAGAAGATGAAGAAGAGCTAGATGAGTTACTGAATGGTGGTGGAAACACGACAGTAATGAGTAGAGCGATCGCCCGTCCGCCTCGACCAAAATCTGAAAACTCAGGAGAAACAGCTAAATCTACACCAGCAGCTAAACCCAAAAAACCTCAACAAAAGAGCGATAACAAACAGGAAAAACGCAATGACAGCAAATCTACACAGACAAACACGGTAGAAGAGCGTCCAGAAATAGTTACTATCTCAGGGAGTTTAACAGTGAGGGAATTATCAGATTTACTAAAAGTGCCGGAAACAGAAATTATCAAAAACCTATTTTTCAAAGGCATAGCGGTAAATATCACCCAAACTCTAGAAGTAGATACGGCTAAACAAGTAGCTGAAGACTTAGGCGTATTAGTAGATACTCCTAAAGTTAAAGCAGCAGCGGCAAAAACTACTGAGATGATTGACGTAGAAGACTTAGAAAAGCTAGTGCGTCGTCCACCAGTAGTAACAATTATGGGACACGTTGACCATGGAAAAACTACTCTCCTAGACTCAATTAGAGAAACTAAAGTAGCCCAAGGAGAAGCAGGAGGAATAACACAACATATTGGAGCCTATCACGTAGATTTAGAATACGAAGGAAAAAAACAACAAGTTGTATTTTTAGACACTCCAGGTCATGAAGCCTTTACCGCCATGCGAGCAAGAGGAACAAAAGTGACAGATATTGCTGTGTTAGTAGTAGCCGCAGATGATGGAGTTCAACCCCAAACAAGAGAAGCCATCAGTCACGCAAAAGCGGCAGGCGTACCAATAGTAGTAGCAATCAACAAAGTAGATAAGTTAGACGCAAATCCCGAACGTATTAAGCAGGAACTAATGGAATTAGAATTAGTACCGGAAGAGTATGGAGGTGATACAATGATGGTGCCAGTGAGCGCGTTAAAAGGAGAAAATCTCGATACTCTATTAGATAGCATTCTACTGCAATCAGAAGTAGAAGAACTCTCAGCTAATCCAGAACGCCTCGCCAAAGGGACAATTATAGAAGCCCACCTAGACCGCGCCAAAGGAGCAGTAGCAACTCTACTAGTCCAAAATGGAACCCTCAGAGTAGGAGATATTATTGTAGCGGGTTCAGTATTCGGACGCATTCGCGCCATGATTGACGATCGCGGCAAAAAAGTAGAAAGCGCAACCCCCTCCTTTGCAGTAGAAATACTCGGACTAAACGAAGTACCAGAAGCAGGAGACGAATTTGAAGTATTTGAAAACGAAAAAGAAGCTCGTCTCAAAGCAGAAAAATACAAAGAAACACAACATCAAAATCGCCTACAACAAAGTATGTCCTCTCGTAGGGTAAGCTTAAGTAGTTTCTCTGAACAAGCTCGCGAAGGGGAATTAAAAGAACTAAATCTGATACTCAAAGGTGACGTTCAAGGATCTGTAGAAGCGATTATGGGTTCTCTAAAACAACTACCGCAAAATGAAGTACAAATACGAGTACTTCTAGCATCAGCAGGAGAAATAACCGAAACTGATGTAGATTTGGCCGCAGCCAGTGGAGCTGTAATAATTGGATTTAATACAACCCTAGCAAGTGGGGCGAGAGCGTCGGCAGATCAAGAAGGGGTAGATGTTCGGGAATACAACATTATCTATAAGCTACTCGACGATATTCAAGGAGCAATGGAAGGATTATTAGATCCAGAAGAAGTAGAAGAATATCTCGGAACAGTGGAAGTTAGAGCTGTATTCACCGTAGGTAAAGGCGCAGTTGCCGGGTGCTACGTAAAATCCGGTAAAGTAATTCGTAACCGTCCAATGCGAGTTATGCGCAATAATGAGATAATTTTTGAAGGGCTCGTGGAATCTCTAAAACGTGTTAAAGACGATGTAAGAGAAGTAAAATCTGGCTACGAATGCGGCATCGGTTGCGCTAAATTCAACGATTGGCAAGAAGGCGATATCATCGAAGTTTATCAAATGGTGATGAAGCGTCGTACCTTGACGACAGCATGAGCCTTATCGTAAGTTTAAACTACAAGAGGGGGAACTCAATTCCCCTCTTTTGATTGAAAATTATTCTAAAATAATAAGGTTTTTGTTAAAGAAATTAAATATGACTTCAGTTAAACACGACCCCTTTTTATGGATACATTTAGCCGGAATAGCGATCGCCCCTCTGGCTTTACAAATCGTTTGGATCGCAATCGGTAGCGGCACCCCCATCTCTTTTTACTGGCTAGAATTTATCCTAGTAGCCGCCATCGGGATCATTCCAGTTTTTATTATGCAGTGGAATCGACCTTTTTCTATCTATAGCTTCTTGGTAATTGCCCTCAAACCCACTGAATTGACTTTATCTCAACAAAAAGTACTCAGTCTATTTAAACGTAAAGTTAACCGCATATTTACTGTAATTACCGCTATCTTGCTGTTAGTAGTTTTGTGGCTAATATATAAATGGGCACCAGTGGCAGGATTAGTTACTCCCTTTGTTTTACCATCCCGCCTCTTGGCTGTGATTATCGCCGCGATCGCCTTTTTGCTCAGTAATTTATTTATTCAAATCCCTATCAGTGTCTTGCTAGTTTTGTTAACCCCCCAAAAACAGTGGGAAAATACTCAACCTATATCCACAGAAACAATACCCACCCAATTTACTATCTTCGGCTGGCGCGTTAACAAAATTCTCCCTCCTGTAGAAGCTGAGGCTAATTGATTTTTGAAACTTAAAACTATTACTCTGTTATCAGTAGTGGGGGCTATCTCCCTACTCATTTACTTTTCTCATTTTCTTCTAACTTTAGGAGCAACTAAAACGTATAGTTATCAAGTTATCAATACCTATCCCCATGACCCCCAAGCTTTTACCCAAGGTTTAATTTATGTTAACCAATCACTATACGAAAGTACAGGCTTAAGAGGTTATTCCTCTCTTCGCAAGGTGGAGTTAGAAACTGGTAAAGTTTTGCAAATCCATCGTTTGAAGAATGTTTATTTTGGAGAAGGTCTTACTCTTTGGCAAAATAAACTCATTCAATTAACTTGGCTTGCCAAAAAAGGCTTCGTCTACGATTTTGAAACCTTTAACCCAATTCAAGAATTTAGATACAATACCGAAGGATGGGGATTAACCCATGATGGACAATATTTGATCATGAGTGACGGTTCAGAAAATTTATATTATCTGGACCCAGACACCTTTAAGGTGGTTAAAACTATTGTGGTTACATATAAAAATCTTCCTCTTACTAACTTAAATGAATTGGAATATATGGAGGGAGAAATTTGGGCTAATATTTGGGGAAGTGATTGTGTGGCGAGAATATCTCCAGAAACTGGTAAAGTTTTGGCTTGGATTAATCTTCAAGGCTTAAAAGCAACCCGCCTCCTTGGTAATCCCGATGCAGTTTTAAATGGTATTGCCTATGATGTAAACAATCGTCGAATTTTTGTAACTGGTAAATTGTGGCCACATTTGTATGAAATAAAACTGACATCTGGAAATAATCAAGAACTTTGTTCTTTACGGTAATTAAAAACAAGATCTAGTGTTACGATCTTTTTTGTTGACAGATATTCATAGTAGTGATATCATTCCCAATGAATAATAGGGATTAGATATTAATTTTAATTTATAGCAATAAACAGGTCTGTTAAGACACGAAAGTTATTGTTTAAGGCAACAGGAAGGAACTGGGAACACTTAATATACAAGCTTTAATGTCCTAATAGTAATGGCGACTGCTATATCATTATTTTCGTAAACAAAATTAGTACAATTTTTAAGAGGAAAGGTATATATGGCTGATGTTCAAATTACTGGTGTAAATACATCAACTCCTGTGGAAATAGTAGCTCCTGATGCTTCGACGACAATAGGTAATTTTTTACAAGGTAATACAGAGATAGTTGTAGCTTTACCGACAAACCAAAGTCAAGTTAATCTAACTTCTATCGGGAGATATTTAGACGGAAGTGGCAGTCTTTGGCGATTAGCTAATGGGGAAGTTACTGATATCAATGCTAACTTAAGTGCTTATAGAACTGCTTTTAGCGAAAATTATAGTTTAATTGCAGGTTTTGATACTTTTGTTTTTTCGCCCATAGGTAGTTCTAATTCTAGTGCTCCCCTAACTCATATTCTCACTTCTCCTAGTTCTCGTATAATTAAGGCAGCCTCCCCTAATGATGCTACACTAGCTTCTCCAACTATAGAAGCAACAGATAATTACTCAATTACAGGTGGTATAGGTAATGATACTTTGACTGGTAATGCCGGAGACGATACCATAACTGGTAATAGGGGGAATGATACTATAACTGGTAATGCGGGGAATGATGACCTCAGAGGTGGTGGCGGTAACGATCAGCTTAGAGGTAATGCTGGTAACGATCAGCTTAGAGGTAATGCTGGTAACGATCAGCTCAGAGGCGGAGGAGGTAATGATGTCCTCAGAGGCGGAGGAGATAATGATACCCTGCTTGGTAATACGGGAGATGATACTCTCCGGGGAAATGATGGTGACGATGATTTGACTGGGGGGCCAGGTGGCGATCGCTTAATAGGAGGTGCTGGTAATGACAACTTTATTTATGCAAGCAATCAAATTAGCGATGCGGGAACGGTTGTGGATACTATCGTGGATTTTGAAGTAGGCAATGATAAAATTGTTTTAGACAATTTAGATTTAGTTACCAATGGAGGTACTGTAAGCTTTATTCAATCAGGAAGTAATAGTATCTTGTTAGAAAGTGGTAGCAGCTTTGCTGTTGTGCAAAATACTATGATTAGTAATTCTGATTTTGTGATCGTTTAGCTATTGCTAAGCAAATTTTACTACCCAAAAGTATTTATATTGGCTTTAACAATTCTGAAGAAAGAAATTGTTGCCAATTTTCAAAAGCTTTTGGGTCATTTTCTGTATCTTTTTTCAGCAAAATTACTCCCTCATTAAAGCCGACAATTCCATAATCATTTTTACTAATAACATCAGTAATCAAAGCAATCAAATCTTCTAGTCTTTCTCGATCATCGCTAAAAGCAACTTGATAACGTTGGAGTTGCCATAAATCTGCGATCGCGTAATCTACACTGATCACTTCTTGGCGATCGTTTATTAATTGTAATTTGGGGAGGCGGATAATTTCTCTACGTCCCGAAAGATGGGGTATTATATAGGTGGTAGCAGATACACTAGCATCTTGGGGAATTTCTTTAAGGAGAGGATATATTTGACTTGCGTGTTGCCACTGTTGATTTATTGGTATATGTACCCAGGGGTCTACCGAGTCAGGAATTAAAAAATATAGGGCACGATTAGGATTAGAAGTAATTGTTAAACATAGAGACAAACCAATACAAAATAGCCAAAAACGTCGGAAACCAGAGTTTAAATTTCTCGGTTGTAACTCTTGGGGTTTTTGTTGCCAGTTTTTAAATCCTTGTCCTCCCCACCAGAGAATTGTACCGTAAAATAAACCCGGAACTACTGTTAAAGCATATCGTATATTAATAGCTAAAACAGAAAAACCTTTACCAAGTAGAAGTTTTAACAGAGGAAATCCCGCGATTAGCCAAGAAGCTGGAGAAATAGCCGGAATAAAAGCTAATGGTAACCATTGTCCCAGTAAATAAGAAATAGTTCTTCCAGGAGGAGTTATTAATTCTTTGATGATGAGACCAGGTTGTAACAACATGCCTTTAATCACATCTATGGTAGAAGCTTCATTTCCCTCTACATATTGTCCAAATCTCTCTAACATAAAACGTTTAGAAATATCATCAGAAAATATGGGCATAATTAAATTAGTCAAAGCGATCATATAACCAAAACTTAAAACACACAAACTCAGACCAATCCAAGGGAAACGACGACTAGCTAACAAATAAAATCCAATTCCAAATAGAGTAATGCCACTATCTTCTCTCACAGCTAAAATAACTATAGCCAAAGGCCAAAGTAACCACCACCACCTTTTTTCTACTGCTAAAAGAATACTAAACACTAATAGAGGGATTTGAGAAATATCGTGAAAATTAGCTAGAGTGGGACCAAGTACAGCATTAGCTACATAAAAACTAGCCATAATCAGTATTGCTAACTTATGTTCCAGATATTCCCTTGCTAGAAAATATAAGACCACACCCGCAGCAGTTATGAGAGTAACCTGTAAAACTGTTAAAGTAGCCGGGTGAGGAAACAAGGCATACAGAGGATGCCAGAGTAATAAAGCTGGAGTAAAATGCTGACCTAAACGATGATAGCCAACAAAAGGAAGTTCCTGATCGTGTACCGTGTTAGTAGACAGTTGAGAAGAAAGAGTACTTTGAAAAAAATCACCTCTAATTCCGTTCCAAAATACCTGATTAAAAATTCCCTGATCGTAAGATGAATAAAAAGTAAAATGACGATGTAAACCGATACTAGTGGCTACAATAAAAAATAAGCTGGCTAATATCAGTACTAAGCGTAATTCAGCGGTCAACTTCCATTTCATGCTATTTGCTACTAAAGTAAATTTATAAATAAATTGTGATTTTTACAAGAATATTTTTAACAATTAGAAAATCTGCATTAGAATAGAATAAGCGGAGACAAAAGTTTCCGTTCACTCCTCACACCACACCCCGCTCGGACATTGTCCGAGCGTTCCTTATTTGATAAAGTATACAGCAAAAGCACCTAGATAGGAAAATCTTTAAATGAAATCTCCTTGGTTAGGTGAAATGTCCTCCAAAGGTTTTGGAGGTTCGACGGGAGGCAAGTTTTCCACAACCTTACATTCTATTAGTCGTTGAGCAAAAGTGGTATACTCCAAACGATTCCCATTGATTTCGTACTCATAGCGGGGATTTGGTAAATGTCCCTCTGGTGCATTTAAATTATAAATTAGGTTTTCTTTGAAAAAAATCCAATCATTATTACGGCGCCAACCTACGCGATTTCCAAAAAGTTCGTAGGATTCTTCATCCGCTAATCTTCCAGGTTTATTACCACTACGAATAAAAATTGGTATTTGGACACTGAAACCAAAATGGTCTCTAGAATATTTTGTCCAGAGGTCATCAATTATCTGTAAATCGGCACAGGGTAAATCACTATAGCTTTCTATATCAATCCAGCCTTGACTACTTCTTCCAGAGGCTTTTAAGAGCAAATCAAAGGTGAAATCATTGGCTCTACGCCATTGTTTGGTAGCTAATAATCTTTCTAACTCATCATAACTAATTCCGGTTTCTGTGGACATATTTCTATCCGGGATTTGAGCCAAGCTAGGAGTTAAGTTAGTCATAATTGGTATAAAAGTTAAGGCTACAGCTAAGACAAATTTTTTCATAATCAATCATTTTGGTTAAAATAAGGCATTTAAATTATAGAATAGCATTGTATATTTTGAGTTCCACACAAATGAGCACTAACTGGAATCGCCGCCACATTATCTCTCTAGTAGATTTTTCTTTTGCTGAGTATAATATTGTTTTAGATACTACTATTTCTTTCCAAAAAGTTCTCTCGGGTCGCACTAAAAAAGTACCTGCTTTACAAGGACAGGTGGTCGCTAATCTTTTTTTTGAGCCCTCTACACGTACACGCAGTAGCTTTGAATTGGCCGCTAAACGTCTTTCTGCTGATGTGCTCAATTTTTCTCCTGGAAGTTCTTCTCTGACTAAAGGAGAAACTATTTTAGATACAGCTCAAACTTATTTGGCTATGGGAGCTAATATTTTCGTAATTCGTCACCGTCAAGCAGGAGTGCCAACGGCGATCTCCCAAGCTTTTGATCATCTCAATCAAAATATTAGTATTCTTAATGCCGGAGATGGTCAACACGAACATCCTTCTCAAGCTTTATTAGATTTATTTACTATCTGTTCACTTCTTGATCCCAATCAACCTCGTTTACAACTTCTTAAAGGTAAAAAAATTGCTATAGTCGGAGATATACTCCACTCTCGTGTAGCTCGTTCTAATATTTGGAGTTTCACCTGTGCTGGTGCCGAAGTTCATCTCGCTGCTCCCCCAACTCTACTCCCAAAGTTTTTTGCTGATTTAGTACCTGATGATTCTTCTTGTGGTTCTCTTAAATTACATTGGCAACTAGATGAGGCGATCGCCGACGCTGATTTTATTATGACTCTTCGGTTGCAACAGGAGAGAATGGCTGAGAGTTTTTTACCTAGTTTAAGAGAATATCATCAGGTTTATGGTATTACTCGCGATCGTCTCAAATTAGCTAAACCTGGCGTTAAAATCCTACATCCTGGTCCTGTAAATCGCGGTGTAGAAATCAGCTCTGATTTGATGGATGACCCTGAGTTTAGCTTGATTTCTCAGCAGGTTACTAGTGGTGTAGCTGTGCGCATGGCTTTGTTATATTTGATAGGTGGATATAAGCAAAGTTAGCGATTTCTTTTACTTAACATTCAATTTGTATCATTTCCCTAAAAAGGTTATTTCTAAGACAAATTCTGGTAATTTTTGGTTTTCTTCCCAGGTTTTGTAACTCATTCTCTGTTTCTTTTCTACCCCAAAGATTACAAATACATCTGGTGCAATTACCGCAGATGGCACTCCTTGTTGGTAGTATATCAATGAATTACCTGATACATACACATCTGGTCGGTTTTGAAAATATACTTGTAAGGCTTCTACACTATAAGTCAAATAATCTCTGGCGCTGTCACTTTCTGCCATTGGGGCACCATCACTATCTGGATAGACTATTGCTGTTTTTAATCTACTTGAGGAGGACATAGGACATCATCATTTTATATATGATTATACTCTTTTTATGAGTAGAAATGAAAAAAGTATGCGATCGCTCTTTCTCTTAAGATTGAGTTACTAACTATCCACAAAGGACAAAAAATTTATATACTCAAAAAAGGATTAGAGGTCAATTGACTTTGACTCCATCCTTGTTTATGCGGTTTCTAACTTATTTTTCTATGAATTCTCCTTTGACTCCTACTCCTTATGACTTGAAAACAGACCAACGAGATAATTTCTCAATCAGTTTTGCTCCTCTATCTTTAGCTGAGGTTTATAGTTTAGCTGATGATGGCGCTAATGGGGCGGTTGTCTTAATGAGTGGCACTGTACGTAATCAAACCGATGGTAAACCTGTAATTTTTTTAGAGTATCAAGCCTACGAACCTATGGCTATTTTAATTTTTCAGCAGATTGCTGAAACAATTCGCCAACGTTGGCCAGAAACTAACCGTGTTGTTATTCACCATCGCACAGGAAAGCTACAAATTGGAGAAATTAGCGTTCTTGTAGCCATAGGTTGTCCTCATCGTGCCGAAGCTTTTGAGGCTTGCCGTTATGCTATTGATACTCTCAAACACAATGCCCCAATTTGGAAGAAAGAACATTGGGCTGATGGTTATAGTAATTGGGTGAGTATTGGCGCCTGTGAAGTTGAAGAAAGTTGAACTTTTAACTATTAGCTAACCAACGGGCTGCATCTTTGGCATGATAAGTTAAAATTATGTCTGCACCAGCACGTTTAAAGCTAGTTAAGGTTTCTAAAGTCACCTTTTGTTCGTCAATCCAACCATTGAGGGCGGCAGCTTTGACCATAGAATACTCTCCAGAAACATTATAGGCAGCTACTGGTAAATTAGTAATACTTTTAACTCGCCAAATAATATCTAAGTATGCTAAAGCTGGTTTCACCATTAACATATCTGCACCTTCAGCAATATCTAATTCTACCTCCTTGAGGGCTTCTTGGGCGTTAGCTGGATCCATTTGATAGGTGCGGCGATCGCCAAATTGTGGTGCAGATTCTGCTGCATCTCGAAATGGTCCATAATAGGCTGAGGCATATTTGGCTGCATAGGAGAGAATCGGCGTGTCGCTATAGCCTGCTTCATCTAATGCTTGGCGGATAATTTGCACAAATCCATCCATCATTCCCGAAGGAGCGATAATATCTGCCCCCGCTTTCGCTTGAGATACAGCCGTTTTCTTAAGTAGCTCTAGACTGGGGTCATTTAACACTCTACCAGTTAAATCACCCGTTTCTAAATAGCCACAATGTCCATGGGTTGTATATTCACATAAACAGGTGTCAGCAATCACAATTAACTCAGGAATCCTCTCTTTAATCGCTGTAGCCGCTTTTTGCACAATACCGTGGTCATGCCAAGCGCCTGTGGCTTCATCATCTTTATTCTCAGGAATACCAAAGAGGATAACCGCAGGGATACCTAAATCATAAACTTCTTGGGCTTCTGCAACAATTTTATCCACTGAAAGTTGATAAACACCAGGCATGGATTTTACTTCTGTGGCTATTGATTCTCCAGGCACAGCAAATAAGGGATAAACTAAATCATTAGTAGTTACTACAGTTTCCCGCACCATGCGGCGTAGTTGAGGATGTTGGCGTAAACGACGAGGACGAGTAATCGGAAACATACAGTTTAAATCTTCTTTTGTTTGAACTAAGCTCACAGTATCTCTTCTTAGTTTAAGGCGATCGCCCACCTCTTTACTCTCATGCTCAATCTTTCGTAACAAAAAAGGTTGCCACTTGAAAAAATTTTTGTTTATAATATATGTATACCAGGTCAAGGGGCCGTAACGGTATCGACAGGTTGGCGAAAGCTGAACTGTGATACAGGCCGAGAGCGAGCTAACTCTCGTAAATCAATGGCTCAAAACAATGTAACTGCGAACGACATAGTTCCTTTTGCTCGTAGCCGCAAAGCAGTAGCTGTTGCGTAAAAAAGCCGACCACACAAAGGTCTAGAGCACTCATAGCTTGACTCCGTTAAGAGTTATGGGTAAACCCCAACGGATGCACTGTTACTTTACCTCTGGTTGATGTAACAGTAAAGAACTCACCAGAGAATCCCATCGTCAGGGACAAGTGGCGATTCCCGCCTTGAGGATCAGATAGGCTAAGCCTGTGAATGAGCGGCAAGTAAATACCCAATTTGGACAGCAGTTCGACTCTGCTCGGCTCCATATAAAATGTGAGCTAAAAATATAAAAAGGAAAGTAGCCTCTAGATAAAGGCTACTTTTTTTTAAAGATTTTTTAACAAATCAAATAAACGCACAACTTTAACTAAATCTTTATCCCCAGGAGATCGCTCAACTCCACTAGATAAGTCTATACCATCAGGGTTAACTTGATTTAAGGCAATATTAACATTATCGGGAGTCAATCCTCCCGCTAATAACCAGGGTTTCGGCGCCGTAAACCCCTTCAAAGTTTCCCAATTTAAAGTTTTACCAGTGCCCCCCTGTAACTTAGGATGGTAGGCATCTAGTAAAAAAGTATCCACCACCGATGAATAAACAGCTAAATTCTCTTGTAGAGATTCTAAACTTCTCACTCGAAAAGCTTTAATAATCTCAATCTCAGGTAAAATCTTACGTAAATCCTCACAAAATTGGGGTGACTCTTCTCCATGTAATTGTACCCCAGTTAATCCCCCTATCTTGACAGTATTAACCACAGTGGTTAAACTAGCATCAACAAAAACCCCAATAGAATTCAACTTGGGTGGTAACTGTTTAATAATCAGTTTAATCTCCTCAGGAGGAAGATAACGTGGCGATTTAGAAAAACAAATAAACCCTAAACTATCAGCGCCAAGCTGCGCGATCGCCTCTCCTTGGTCTATCCTAGTAATACCACAAATTTTTACTCTCATTTGTTCTTTTATCGGGAAAATACCTTTAATGCCTACTTTACATGGTAGTTGGATTATCAGCGCAAATAATTGTTCTTTCTTTTTCTGGGGAGAAACTTGGCGATCTCAACACAATCCAGTAGCCGTTGAGTCTATTCCTCTTCATCCCTACAATCTTACTCAAACAGAATTAATTGATTCTTTACAAACTAATCAACTATACTCTCAAATAACTAACGAAGATTGGCAAACCCAGATAATTACTCTTCCCAGTCAAAATATCCAGAAAAAAGAAATAGTACCAATATTATCCGAACAAATAGACCAAAAAAATCTAGATAGCAAGAAAATAACCCTAAAAGAATGGAAAATAGAGGGTTTATCTTTGCCTACAGACCAAACTATACCCCTATTAGCTTCTCTCCCCCTTAATTCTCTCCCCTCATCCACCAAGCTAATCGGTGATGACTTGCGTTTTTGGTGCCATATTTATCGTTGGAGTTTAGATCTTCTGGCGAGGAGGAAATTTATTCCAGGAATTGTCAGAGAAACACCAGAAACAGCAAAAAGCCTTTGGCAACCCCTGTTAGATAGTATTGTAGATCAAACTCGTTTAGCTAAATTCACAAGGTTAATGCCGAGAATTTGCAGCGCCTATGCCAGTAACCAAGGAAAAACCTCCCAAACATTACTAATAAATGCCTTAACCACCATAGTCAATTACCAAATTACTCAATGGTTAGACTCTGCTAACACCTCAGCCAAAACTTCAACTATACAAAAATGGCTACAAACCCTAGGAAAACAGCCACAACAACTCACAGCAAATGCCAATGAATTACAGAGAATTGAAACCAGTCTCAATAATTGGACTTTACCTATACAGGAATACATAGTTAATGATAGTAACTACCAACTCAGAGAAAATCAATTTCGTCTCTGTTTTATTCTGACACCACCAGAAACCTTAACAGGAGATTGGCAACTCAATTACTGTTTACAAGCCTTAGATGATGCTGAGTTTTTAGTTGATGCTGCAACTATTTGGGAAAATCCTGTATCTCAACTCACTTACCAAGGAAGAATTATCGACAATCCCCAGGAAACTCTCCTCAAAGGCTTAGGATATGCGGCGCGTTTATATCCTCCCATATTAACTAGCTTGGAAAAACAGCAACCAGTCGCCTGTGAGTTATCCGGTATTGAAGTCTACCAATTTATTCGCGGCATAGCTTTAGAGTTAGAAGAAAATGGCTTAGGGATTATCCTACCTCCTGGATTAAACTTAAAAACTAACGAAAAACGTCTAGGGGTAAGTATTAACGCACAAGTTAAGGAAAAAAAAGGACAGAAATTAAGTTTTAACAGCTTACTTAACTATCAATTAGCCATAGCCATTGGTGATAAAACAATCTCTCAACAAGAATTTAATCGTCTCTTAGCAGCTAAATCTCCTCTAGTAGAATTAGACGGAGAATGGATAGCTTTACAACCCGCTGATGTCAAAGCAGTAGAAGAAATCTTTAAATCCAACCAACCCCAAGCTACTCTATCAGTAGAAGATGCTATACGTTTAAGTACCAAAGATACTAAAGTTTTTGCTAAATTACCCATAGTGAAATTCCAAGCAGAGGGGATTCTAGCAGAATTAATAGACTATATTAACAATAATCAAAGATTAGAAACCATCTCTCAACCTCCAGCTTTTCAGGGAAAATTACGCCCTTATCAACTACGAGGAGTTAGTTGGTTAGCATTTTTAAATCGCTGGGGTTTTGGCGCCTGTTTAGCTGATGATATGGGTTTAGGGAAAACTCCCCAGTTATTGGCTTTCTTGCTACATTTACAAAGGGAAGAAAGTCTACATAATCCCATTTTAGTTGTTTGTCCCACTTCAGTGATTAGTAATTGGGCAAGAGAAGCAGCAAAATTTTCCCCCAGTCTTAGGGTAATGATTCATCATGGTGATAAACGTTATCAAGGGAAACAGTTTTCTCAACAGTTAAAGGGAATAGATGTGGTGATTACTAGTTATTCCCTGTTACCTAGGGATGAAGCTACTTTAAAATCAGTTGCTTGGCAAGGAGTAGTGTTAGATGAAGCCCAAAATATTAAAAATCCTACGGCTAAACAATCTCAAGCTGTCCGTAAATTAAGTGCAGATTTACGTATTGCTTTAACAGGAACACCTGTAGAAAATCGTCTCTCTGAATTGTGGTCGATTATTGACTATATTAACCCAGGTTGGTTGGGAAATCGTCAATATTTTCAACGTCGCTTTAGTATTCCTATCGAAAAGTATGGGGATAATCAATCTCTGCAAGAATTGCGATCGCTCATTTCTCCTTTTATTTTGCGTCGTCTGAAAACTGACCCGGAAATTAGCCAAGATTTACCAGAGAAGCAAGAAATGAACGTATTTTGCTCTTTATCAGCACAACAGGCTCAATTATACCAAGATTTGGTGGAAAGTTCTTTAGCTAAGTTAGAAAAAATTGAAGGAATTAAACGCAAGGGGATGATTTTAACTCTAATTCTGAAACTTAAGCAAATTTGTAATCATCCTGCCCAATTTACTAAGGAAAAGACTTTAGATAGTAGTCAAAGTTCTGGGAAATTGTTACGCCTAGAAGAGATGTTAGAAGAATTAATCGAAGCGGGCGATCGCGCTTTGATTTTTACCCAATTTTCCGAGTGGGGAAAATTATTACAACCCTATCTGAGTAAAAAACTTAACCGAGAAGTACTCTTCCTCTATGGTGCCACTCGTCGTGTTCAACGTCAAGAAATGATTGATCGCTTTCAAAATGACCCCAATGGTCCCCCTATTTTTATTCTATCTCTTAAGGCAGGAGGTACAGGCTTAAACTTAACTCGCGCTAATCATGTTTTCCACGTAGACCGCTGGTGGAATCCTGCTGTAGAAAACCAAGCTACAGACCGTGCTTTTCGTCTTGGTCAAACTCGTAATGTTCAAGTTCATAAATTTATTTCTACAGGTACCGTTGAAGAAAAAATCAATGCCCTATTAGAGAGTAAACGAGAATTAGCTGAACAAACTGTAGCCACGGGAGAAGATTGGTTAACGGAATTAGATACCAATCAGTTACGAGATCTAATTTTACTAGATCGCCAAGATATTATCTGATAATTTTTTAAAATTTATTTTAAAAAACTCAAATTCTTATATAGTTATGTTACATTATTAATTTCCTTGATTTATTACAGGTATAATTAATTCAGAAAATCTTCAATAAGGTAATTAATTATGACTTCAACAATAATAGATTTAAATGAGCTCGATGGAAGTAATGGTTTTGTCATCAATGGAACTAATGATAATGATAATCTAGGTGCAGCGCTAAGTAGTGCGGGGGATATCAATGGAGATGGTTTAGCTGACTTGATTGTAGGAGCGCCTTCTGCAAGTCTCAGTGGTGATTATAGTTATGAAGGCCAAGCTTATGTAATTTTTGGTACTAATCAAGGTTTTGACCCCAATTTAGATGTAGAAGACTTGGATGGAAGTAATGGTTTTGTAATTAGGGGAATTGATGAATATGATAGATTAGGTACTGTTTTAAGTAGTGCTGGGGATATTAACGGAGATGGTTTAGCTGACTTGATTGTAGGAGCGCCTACGGTAAGTCTCAGTGGTGATTATAGTTATGAAGGCCAAGCTTATGTAATTTTTGGCAGTAATCAAGGTTTTGAGGCCAATCTAGATGCAGAAGACTTGAATGGAAGTAATGGTTTTATAATTAATGGAATCAATGAATATGATAATTTAGGTAGTGCGGTAAGTAGTGCCGGGGATATCAATGGAGATGGTTTAGCTGACTTGATTGTCGGAGCACCTAACGTAAATCTAACTAGTGATTATGGTAACCAAGGCCAAGCTTATGTAATTTTTGGTACTAATGAAGGTTTTGACGCCAATCTAGATGTAGAAGAGTTGGATGGAAGTAATGGTTTTATAATTAATGGAATTAATGAAGATGATAATTTAGGTAGTGCGGTAAGTAGTGCCGGGGATATCAATGGAGATGGTTTAGCTGACTTGATTGTAGGAGCGCCTTATGCAAGTATTTATAGTGATTATAGTACAGAAGGTCGAGCTTATGTAATTTTTGGTACTAATGAAGGTTTTGAGGCTAATCTAGATCTAGAAGAGTTGGATGGAAGTAATGGTTTTATAATTAATGGAGTTAATGAAGAAGATAATCTAGGCAGTGCGGTAAGTAGTGCAGGAGATATCAATGGAGATGGTTTAGCTGACTTGATTGTAGGAGCGCCTTATGCAAGTATTGATGGTGACTATACTAGAGATGGTGCAGCTTATGTAATTTTTGGTACTAATGAAGGTTTTGAGGCCAATTTAGATGTAGAAAACTTGAATGGAAGTAATGGTTTTGTAATTAATGGAATTAATGAATATGATAATCTAGGAAGTGCGGTAAGTAGTGCGGGGGATATCAATGGAGATGGTTTAGCTGACTTGATTGTAGGAGCACCTTTTGCAAGTATTAGTAGTGAATACAGTGACGAAGGTCAAGCTTATGTAATATGGGGCAGCGATCAAGGTTTTGAAGCTAATCTCGATTTAGAGGACTTAAGTAGTAGTCAGGGTTTTGTAATTAATGGACTTAATGAATATGATAATTTAGGTAGTGCAGTAAGTAGTGCTGGAGATATCAATGGAGATGGTGCAACTGATTTAATTATTGGGGCACCAGGAGTTAACAATAGCCAAGGTCAAAGCTACGTTATTTTTAGCGTTGCTAATTTGGAGATAATTGGTACAGGTAATGATGATTTACTTATTGGTGATAACGGCAGTGATATCATTAGTGGTTTAGGTGGTAATGATATTATTCGTGGCTTAGGTGGTAACGACCAAATCTCTGGTGGTAGTGGTAGTGATTTGATTACTGGTGGCAATAATGATGATGTGATTGAAGGTAATCAAAATGATGATTTTATTTTGGGAGAAGAAGGTAATGACCGAATCTCCGGTAATAGTGGAGACGATCGCCTGTTAGGGGGAGATGGAGATGATCAGATTAGAGGGAATCAAGGCAAAGATCAAATTCTCGGGGAAGATGGAGATGATTTTCTCAATGGCGATCAAGAAGATGATATTATCGATGGCGGTGATGGCGATGATACAATTATTGGCAGCAAAGGCTTAGATTATCTTTTTGCAGGTCAAGGCAATGACGATGTAGATGGTGGTGCCGATGATGATGAAATTTTTGGAGACTCTGGTCAAGATAACCTCAATGGTGGTCCAGGCAATGACTTGATTGAAGGTGGATCTGGAAGAGACTCTCTCAAAGGGGCACCTGGAGAAGATCGTATGCTTGGCGGTGAAGGCAACGATAAATTAAACGGTGGTAGAGATAATGATTCACTCATAGGAGGTTTAGGAAATGATGTATTGGATGGAGAACCTGGTGACGATTTACTCTTAGGAATTGGGGATGAGGGAGATATTGGTATTGGCCAAATAGATACCCTTACTGGGGGTCAAGGTGTCGATAGTTTTCTCTTAGCAGATGCAGAAAATCTTTACTATGATGATTTAGATCCTTTGACTAGAGGTGATTTAGACTATGCTGTAGTTACTGACTTTAACAGTGATGAAGATACGATTGTCTTGCAAGATTCTGCTGATTTATACGAGTTAGACTTCTTTACTGATACTCAAGGGAATATTAACGCTGAATTGATTTATCAAGCAGGAGTAGTCGCCAAAGGAGAATTGATCGCTATTTTGGAAAATGTCTCCCCTACTCTCAGTTTAAGCGATCCTTCTTTTACTTTTGTTTGAACCTCTGTTAAATAAGCTTACATAGCGCTTCTGCATACAACATTTACTTCTTCCGCCACACTAGGTGGCGGAAGATTTTTGTACATAAAATAGCATAAAACATTTATTTTTTCAGCAAACCTTAAATAAAAATGCGCTAGGATATACAAAAAAAGTTATTGGCCACGATTTTAACATCTGAAGAATTTGTTCAAAGAGAAATAACTGAAAGTATTATTATTTTACTCAATATTGAATCAGAACATATTAAAAACACAGAGGAATAGCTGGTAATAAATGAATAAGTTGGGATTGGATCGTATGAAGGGGAGTTTCGTAACCTATAAACACAATATCATAATCTTCGGGCTGAAAATTATAGAGAAAATTATCAATATTGTCTTCATAATTATCAGGAAAAGAAATCTTACTAGCAATATCGCCAGCTACTAAAATCGGAGAACGGGTGGTAGTTTGGAAATAAACTTCATAACCCCAACCTGCTAATCTCTCAGCTAAACAAAAGGGTAAATAAGCAAATTCTCCTGTACCTAAAACCAAAACCCGAGGAGATATTTTCTGCTTAACAATAGATAAAGCATATTCTTGAATCTCTTCTGTTAAATAAATGAAATTACTACAGCCAAGTCTGCCATAATTCCTTGGCAACAGGTGAGATTTACACAAACCATTCCCATTCGCTAAAGTAAAGTTATCTACAAAAAAATTAGAATTAGACTCAAAGCTATAACTACCAGATAAAATTGAAACTACCTGAGTGGGTAGAGGCATTTTTTGGGCAACTTGTCCCTTAGTCCAATCTGTAATCGTAACTACCACAGCCTGTTCAACGGTATTTGTATATTTTTGAAAAACTGAGGCTAAGTTACAAAAAGTTTTACCACTACTAGCTTCGTCGTCTATGAGAACAATAGTTCTAGCCTGTGGTAATAATTCTGCCTCTTGGGGAGATTCAGGCAGATAAACTAAATGGTTTGTAGCGTGTGAGTGCTCTTCACTAAACACAAAAGCTAGTTCTTGGTTTAAACGGTATCTGGTGGTATGTAAAAATAGAGTATCTTTTACATCATCTCTTCTGTGTAAATAAGCTTCGTAAACCCCCTGTCCTAAACAAGTGGCAGTTTCTGCCATCGCTATAAAAACAATAGGAGAGGGTAAGTCTAGAGAAATTTTATCAGCTAAAAGGCGCTGTACTTGGCGCATTTGCTGGGGAGTTACTGGATAATGTTTGCCTAAAACTTTGGAGATAAACACAAATCCTCGTTTAGGGTTTTGTCTACATCCATATCCACATAGTTTGTTTAAGGGTATATCACTACTTTCAACTTTTACTGAAAGAATACCTGAAGGTAATTTAATATTATGATTCATTTTATCTAAAATAGTGCGTGCGATCGCCCCAGGCGCAAAAACTTTTCCATCTACTGAATATACATTTTATCCACAACTTAAGTAATTTTACTTAAAATTTCTCCCCCTCTCCCCCTCCTCACAAGGGTAGGTTTTTTACAAAGAGCTTGTAGTGAGGTTGAGACAAGGTAGACAAGGAGGGAAAGTGGACAAGGAAGTATCTGTATTTTAGGCATACATTAGTATGACAACACGCTGTTTTAATTGTATTATCTCCCTTGTCTCCTTGTCTTCGTTCCTCCCTTGTCCCGTCCTCACCGAAATGTTAAAAACCTACCCTTGTGAGCTCTCCCCCTCTCCCCTGCTCCCCTGCTCCCGGAGCTCCCCCTCTCCCGGAGCTATACGGTGCGAAAGGCGATGTGTAACGCACCACATAAACTGCTATATACTTGACTCTACATAACTGTAGAGAATATTAAGTTTCACACTTTCTATGGCTTCTAACTCAGAATTAGGAATCAGGCGTAACACTGTAGTACCCGATAAAGGATTACCTTGAACGCTATAGGGATCGGGATCTCCTTGTTCCCTAAATGTTTGACTTTCTTGTTGTAGGCGATTTTTACAATTAGTATCGGAGGGAATCAAAAAGATCCGGTTACTATTAAGTTTTCTTGATTGTACTTGTTTAATACCTCTTTCTGTCCACATTTGACCTAGGTGGATTACTTCTAATTTATAGTGTTGAGTAGTTATGTATTTATCTTTGTCTTTAATTTTGCCTTCAAGGAAAATGGCGGCAATTTTGCCAGTCTTCGCTTGCTTAGATTCTATATCAAAAAAGTGGCGATCGCCAAAATCGGACCTAGTTTCTTCTACAGAATCATTTTGATAGGTAATAACTAATTGGTTACTTTCTGGGTCTTCCCAAACTAAATAGGTTATGGGGGCGGAAATAGTCCATCTTCTGGTACGTTTACTGTTAGGGGGTTTAATAGAGATTTCTACAGATTCAGGATTTGATGGTGTAATTTGCCAACCTTTGGAGGTGTCAGTAACATTGATTTTATCTACATCTCCTAGGTTGATACCATAACTGGCAAAAGTTGGTAACCATAATTGTTGAAATCCTGATAGCCATTTTTCCCTCTCGGAATTTGTCAGATTAGAAATAGCTAGATTATTTAAATATACTTTCCATTCTATGGGAACAGTAAATAAAGTTAGTAGAGATTCTACATGAGGAAAAGCAATTATGTTAAATCCTCTTAGACTCAATAGACATTTAATCTGACTAGGGGTCAAGTTTAATTCTAATTGACTATAGACTTGGTCACAAGAACTAGTAAATATTTCCCCAATCTGATTATGATAGGTAGAGAGAGTTGTTGACCAGGGTTGATTAGTATGTATAGCTTCAAGAGTAGTAATCTCAAAATCCTTCTTGCCACTAGTGTAATAGTATCTGAGTAATTCTCGATAAGCAATAAAAGACTGTTCTAGGGTTCTCAAATATTCTACACGTATTTGAGGAAGAGTTACAGTAGCTAGAGTTGGTAGCTTCAGGGGTGGTTGACTGAGGCTATCTCTGATGTGGCTTGCTTCTACACCTCGTTTTTCAATAGCTGCCTTTTGGTATTGAGATGATGCTAAATTCCATTCAGCGGCGGTAACTTTAGCTAGAGATGCTTGGTGTTTCACTTTGGCAGCCTTTAGAGATGTTTCTGCGGCTTTACTGAGATTTTCAGCTTTTAATTCTGCTAATTCTACTGTTTTCGTGATGAGGGAGGCTTGAGAGATTCTGATATCGTTTATCTGGTAATCTTTCTCTCCTTTCTTTAATTCTTGTTCAAATATCTTTAGATATTCCGTGGCGTTTTCTTCATTAAGACTAGCTATTTTTTCTTCTAAATTAGCTATAGTTAATTCATCTTCTTGATTAGGTAAGGTGGTAGTAGATAACTCATTTAGTTTCTTGAGCAATTCATCTCTTTCGGGATTCTTTCTCTCTTCTAACAAGGGTAAAAGATTTGTATTAAATTGTCTTTTTATTTCTTCTAAGTAAGTTATTTGTTGTTCTGCTGCTTGTATAGCATTTTTGGGTTGAGGTAGATTTTGTTCTACTGAAGTCACCTCATTTATTTTTCTTTCTAGAGATGCTTGCCAGGGTGAAATTAGTTGTTGAATTTTTCCTCTTGATGTTTTCGGGTTACATAAAGCCTCTTCTAAGTTAGTTAGTATTTGATAGGTTGTTTTTTTATCTGGGAATAATATTTCTACTAGTTTTTTCCCTTCTTCCCTAACTACAGGATTATCCCAAAATCGATTTAGTTTTTGTTGCTTTTGAATCCAACTACTTAGGGTATTTTGTTTAAAATCATAACTTTCTTGGCTTATTTTAGTAATGACTATCTTACCAAATTTTTCTATAGCTTTGTAGCGTTCTTCGGGATTATTTTGGAGATTCTCTACTTTTTCATTGACGGCGGTGGCAACTTCTTCTATAGTTTGAATATTCTCAGTGGTCTTGAGATTTTCGGTAATTGACTCTAAGAGTTGACGGGGATTACTTAAATCTATTACTTCAGTGGTTCCTATTTCTTTTAATACTGTGCCTATTGCTGCTAAACTATTAACATCTCGGCGTAAATCTTGATAGGAATTTTGTAAAACTTGAGTGAGTTGATTAATTTCAGGTATCTCAAATATTTCTACAGTGTTAGCGATAATTTTATCTAATTTTTCTTTTTCAATCACTTGAGGAATATTGACTAAGATAGATTCTAAATTAGTTTCAATCTTATCTAGAAACTGGTTGACAACTTGAGCACCTTTTGCACCTAATTTGTTTAATTCTTTTTCTAAGTCTATGCCAGCGATAGACGCTACTTGATTGACATCTTGAATTAATTCGGTGAATATCTCTCCAAATGATTGACCAGAAATAAGATTACAGGTAAAATTAGCTATTGTTGATCCGATTTGTGCCCCGATAGATGCCCCTAAAGGGCCGCCAAATACAGCACCTACTACTGCCCCTATAAAGCGGCATACTCCGCCGATTAATTGTCTCCAGAAGCCTCTTTTTTGGCGTCTTTCTGCTTCTTCTATTGCTCTGTTTTTCTTTTCTCTAGCTTCTTCTAATTCTCTATCTATTTTCGTAATTAAGTTATTTTTTACTTCTGTGGCTATTTTGGGAATTTCTACTTCTAGTAGGGTTTTTAAGAGTTTGATTTCTCTTTCGATGGTATTTTTTGACCTAGTTACTTGTCGAATTCTTAATAAAGTTTGTTCTCCTTTTATTTTAGCTATTTCTATATTTCTTTTTTGATTGCTGATTTCTCCTCGGGTTTGTTGTGCTTCTATTTCAGTAATTTGTCTATTTAGTTTGGCTATTTCTTCATCTAATTTACGAATTTCTTTGAGGGTGGTTTGTCTTTCTATTTCTACGGCTGCGGCTTGATGAATCATTCCTTGGATTTCTACTTCTAAGAGTGTGGCAATTGATTCTTTTGCGGCTATTTCTAATTCAGCTTCGGCTTTTTTAACATCGGCGATACTAGCATCTATTTGCTCTTCATAGGCAGTAGTTGCTAAATTAAGGGAATGTTGCAGTAGGTTAATTATTTCTTGATGTTGATTATCTCGTTTTTCTGTTTCTAGTCTATCGATATATTTTTTTTCTGAGGTTTCGAGTTGGTTAATGGGTTGCAGGAGGCGATTTCTCGCTTCTTTGTAGCTGAGTCTCGGGAATTCTTCTGGGTAACGGTTATCTACATCTGTGGAGATATCTTCATTGATATGGGTATAAGTGGTGTCTAGGATTGCTGCTTGAGATAGTAGGTAGTTGTCGGCGTGGATTCCCCAGTTATATAGTTTGATAGCTTTGTTATTAGACTTTTTTGTGGTTATATTAGTTAAGGCGATGTTATTCCAGTAACTGATTTGTTGCCAATTGGGGGTGTTGCTGGCGGTGGGTGTGATAAATAGTTGTTGTTTACAGAAAAGATATCTTAGAGATGTTTGTAAATCATCTAATTCTGGCAGTCGATGAGGTTTGACTGTTAGTTGTCTTTCCCATTTTAATTGGTCGAGTTTTATATTAAATATAGTTAGTAATAGTAGTTGTGCTCCATATCCTCCTTCTATAGCTAGGTGTTGTGGAGGGAAGTTAGTTAGTTTTTCACTGAGGTTATCGATAAGTGGAATTATAGAGTTTTTCTTCCACCATACTGGTTGCAATTCTTGGGTGATGCTTGGGGCAATTCTGAGAAGATATTCGCGATAGTAGCGTATTAAGTCAAAGGCTGCTAAGGCTAGGGGTAAGCCGCTTTCTTGGGTATTGTAGTTGGGGGGTTGGAGAATCTTGTTAATACTGTGTTTTACTAATTGTTTTATCCAGTCTGTAGATTCTAGGGTTTCATGGAGGATTGTGCTGAGATAAATATCTCCTGTGATTTCGGCAAGACGCGCCAGCAGTATGGCACCATTCATGCCTGCGCGTAATTCCCACAGGTTTTTAGATTCACAGGCTGATTTAATCCATGGTTTTAGTTGGTTTATGTCTGGAATGTTAGCGGTGTTTTCTCTGGCTAGGTTATTGATGAGTATTTCTATACGAATGGCACTAACAAGGCTTTGATTCTCTATTGATTCTAGTTTTTCTAAAAGTTTTTGCTGGTTTTCTGTTGTGCCTAGGTAGACTATGGCGGCTAGTTGAGGGCGCAGGTTATCTGGGTTTTCTGTATCTAGGTTGTTGGGAATGGCTATTGTGGGGAGAGTTTGCTGGTGCAATTGTGACCATATATCTATTTTTGCCCAGGCTGTGAGTATTTCTTCACAGGTAGGATTATCACTGAGGGATTGATTGATGGTTTGTTGCCAGAGGGGAAGTTTATCTAGGGTTTCGGTGATGGATTGGTTATTAATAATGATTTGACTGTGGAAGTTGAGGTGTTGGGGGATTAACTGCTGTAAATATACACCTATAGCCATAGGAATATCTAAGTTATTTAGGGCTATTTCTGGTAAGTTTGCAGAGGCGAAGGCAGAGGTTAAGCGTTTTTCTAATTCTTGTTTGGTGGTGTTTATCTTTGAGGCTATTTCTCTTGCTTTTTGATTTTCTGAAGGTGTTGAGGTTAATTCTTGATACTGTTTGATGAGGTTATCTATGGTTTCTTGGAGGCGATTTTGCGATCGCTTTCTCTTATGATATATTAATGGCGCCCTATGCCAGTTATCTATGAGGTTGATTTCTTCAGTTATATCTCTTTTTTCGCTCTCTATTACTATTTTATTTAAGACTGTTTCTGTTAATTCTGCCCATCCTCTGGCTGATTCTGAATTAGTTAATTGACCATCTGCTTCTATAGTTATTCCTTGTTGTTTAGCTTGGTTGATGATTAGGTAGGCTGAGGCGAGGAGGGTGGTTGTCGGTATTTCTAGATTGTCTGCTTCAAAGATTGTATCTTTTAACCAAGTGCAGTAGGTTTCTATTTTTGGAGTTGTGGGGCTATTTTTTAGTTTTCTGGAGATAAGGGGATGGATGCCTATTAATATATCTGGTTGGTGAAGATAAAAATAGCTAAGTTTTGCTTTATCTAGATGGTGATTTATCCAGTTAACTGTGGTTTTCCAGTTTTCAGGAATGGAGGTATCGTCTATAGCTGCTTGGGCGAATTGTTGGATTAATTCTGTATCTATGTATGTTTTAAGGAAGAGAAGAGGAAGAGATACTCTCGCTAAATAGGCTGCTTTTATAGTTGATTTTTGATTTAAGTATGTTTCTGTTTGCTGAATTATTTCTGCCGCTGTGAGGATGTTTGGCGCTTGGTTGATAAAGTTAGTTAAGATTCCTTCTGGGTGTTTGTAATTAGTCTGGAAATCTTCGGCTAGTATCTCTACAATGTTGGGGGAATTTTCGTGGAATAGTTGCTGGTAATTAGTCATTTTTTTAATTGAATCGGCTTTTTCTTAAGTATGGCTTGCTGAATAAATGCAAAACTTTTGCTAGATAAAGGTTTGAGCCCATTTTTATCATAAAAAGTGCAAGGTTTTTTGATATATTATGCTAGAAAGAGTGCATTTTTTTCTTTATATTACTCGAAAATTCATAAATCATTATTACCTTCTGCCTCCTGCCTCGGTGCCTCTCTTGCCTTTCTCCTCACCAAAACTTACTTTTTCAGCAGACCTTAAGTATCTTCTGTGTTTGCTTTTGATAAGCAAGACAAAAAAGTCTAAAGGAAGGAATAGAAAGAAGTAAAAAAGTTTAGCTTTGAAAACAATCTAGCCAATAATGCCAACCAAGCCAGCTTTTTAACAGGCTTTTCTAGCAAAAGGAGAGATAAAGTTTATTTTATGCCTCTAACTCGGCATATAGTTTCGGGGTCTGTTTCGATATACTCTACTTCATAGATAGCCTATACTTTAGCTTTTTCTTCGCTCATTCCTTGATTTATATATTTTTTCTAGAATTATGTAATTATTATATCTGTTTTAGGTGAACTTCATATTGTTTAAAGCTTTGTCACTACCATAGCATCCTCAATTACCTTGTTTAAAACCTACCACTTTATTGAAAAAAGTTTGACACAGTTAAACTTAAAAGCCTAAACTTAAAAGGCATATAACCAATTAGTTATATTTGGCCTGTAATTTTTTTAAGGGAAAAAGGGAATAAGTATTAAGAAAATAGCCGTGCAAAACATGCGACACGGAGCCCAACGAAGTCGTAGCCGACGCCGGGGTCGACGCCGCCGCGATACGCAGACCGACAGTACCTCGGGTAGTAGCCCCAAGAACCACCACGTATTACAACTCTGTGTAACTTTTTTGTATTTAAAGAGTTATAGTCTGAATCATTGCCCCAAGCTTTACTATTGTTGGGTGCTCCTTGGTAGCTGTCATGCCAATCATCTTGACACCATTCCCAAACATTTCCGTGCATGTCGTATAGTCCCCAAGGGTTTGGACTTTTTTCAGCTACCGGATGAGTTTTACCACTTGAATTACCACTAAACCAAGCATAAGTACCTAAATTAGACTCACTATCTCCAAAAGAATACTCAGCATTAGTTCCAGCTCGACAGGCATATTCCCACTCAGCTTCACTAGGTAATCTACACTCTTTTTTTATTGATGTTTTTATTCTAGCACAAAATTCCTGACAGTCAAGCCAACTAACCTTTTCTACCGGAAGATTATCTCCTTTAAACCGAGAGGGATCTGGATTTAAGTCTCTTTCTACTTTTGGTAACTTAGCAACCTGTTTCCATTGGGCTTGAGTTACTTGAGTTTTTCCCATCAAGAAGGGTGAAACAGTTACTATGTGTTTGGGTTGTTCCTTTTCATATTTATCTCCTCCCATGAGAAATTGTCCACCGAGGATAGGAATAAATTCTATGATAACTCCATCACCTAAATCTATAAGGGGTTTTTTCTCGATAACTGATTCAGCAAAAGCTAAATTTTCCCTAGCCATTTGACTACCTAATTGAAGAGCTTGTTGATATAGTTGAGTAGCTTTAAAATAATTTTGTTGACGGAAGTAGGTATCAGCCTTTTCTTCAACTATTTCTGCGAAGACACAATCATATAAATCTAGTTTTTGATGTATGTTATTTAGCTTAGTTTCAAGCTTATCTATTCTTTGATTAACAGTAGCGTCAAACTTATCTATTCTTTGATTAACATTAATTTCAAGCCAATTTACTCCCCGATTATTATCCTCTTGGAGTTGGTTAAATTGCTCGCGAATACTTCCTTCTAGAGTTAATAAGTCTTTTCTATACTCTATAGCTTCTTTTTTCATCTGGCGAATAATTTCTTGTTGTTCGCTAATTATGTACTGTTGTTCTTCAGATTCACTCATAAGATGTTCAAAAAAGCAGGTTACCTGGTAATTAATAGTAATATAGCATTTTTCAGACTCATGAGGTTGTACCTAACTCCTGCCTCTCCTGCCTCATATCAAAGCACCAAAACAAAAGTACAGAAATTGGCCGACAAGGGAGAATCAATTTTTAAGCCTTTAGCATTAATTCTCTTACTCATTACTCATTACTTATTACTTCAAAACTCAACCCTCACCAGTAACTTTTGATAAAGATGCAAGATCTGAGGTGCCTCCTGCCTCAAAAGGATAACCTTTCTCACCAGTATGAGAATTGCTATATAGCATTTCTTATTCTTCTAAGATCTTGCATCTTTTCCCATTGCTAAATCAAAAAGCTACTTACAAAGAATTATACTATTGAAAGCAGATGTAAAAAATAGTAATATTTAATGTTCATATTAACTAATGATGATGGTATAGATGCCCCAGGGATAAAAGCCTTGGCAGAAGCGGTAACTCTACCGAGTATAATAGTAGCGCCAAAACAACACTTATCAGGTTGTGGTCATCAACTTACTACTAGTAGAGGAATTCATGTAGAAAAAAGAAGTGAAGAAGCCTATGCTGTTGATGCCAATCCCGCAGATTGCACCAGAATCGCGCTAAAAACCATCAATCCTGAGACTCAATATGTGCTTTCAGGAATCAATGCTGGAGGAAATCTGGGGGTAGATGCCTACACCTCCGGCACAGTAGCCGCAGTTCGAGAAGCAGCTATTTTAGGAGTGAGAGGCATTGCCATTTCTCACTGGATAAAAAAACCTTTGGTAATTGATTGGAAAAAAGCCACAGAATATACCCGTAGAGTTCTAAAAATACTCCTCGCTAAACCCATCGAACCCAAAACCTTTTGGAATGTTAATCTCCCTCACCTACAAATAGGTGAACCAGAACCAGAAATTATTTTTTGTGAACCAAGTCAAGATCCCCTCCCGATAAATTATCGCATCGAAGGAGACATACACTACTACTATGGAGAATATGCCCTCCGAGAAAGAACCCAAGGAACTGATGTAGATGTCTGTTTTTCCGGTAATATTGCAATAACGAAACTCACTGTATAAAAAAGGTAAACACAAAAACATGCGCATTTTAATTATGGGAGGCACCCGCTTTATTGGGGTGTATTTAACTAAAATCTTAGTCAAAGCAGGTCATGAAGTGGTACTATACAACCGAGGCAATAACCCTCCACCCGTAGAAGGAGTAAAAACTATTGTAGGCGATCGCCAAAAACCCGAGGAATTAACAGAAAAACTAGCCACAGAGAGTTTTGATGTCATCTTTGATAACAATGGTAGAGAATTAAAAGATACTCAACCTCTAGCAGAATTATATCAAAACAAAATTAAACACTTTATCTATGTAAGTTCTGCGGGAGTCTATTTACCCACCCATCAACTACCACACAGAGAAACAGATCCCCTAGATCCCAAAAGCCGCCACCGGGGTAAATACGAAACAGAAGCCTACTTAGATAAAATGGGTATACCCTGGACCTCTATTCGACCAACCTATATTTATGGTCCCCAAAACTATAATGATTTAGAAGCATGGTTTTTTGACCGGATTGTGCGGGATCTCCCCCTGCCTATTCCTGGTAACGGTTTACATATCACCCAACTCGGACATGTTCAGGATTTAGCCGCAGGTATGGCCGCAGTTATCGGTAATCAACAAGCAATAGGACAAATTTACAACATTTCTGGCGATCGCTATGTTACCCTGGATGGTTTAGCCTACGCTTGTGCCGAAGCTGTGGGCAAATCCCCAGAAACAATTAAACTAGTACACTATAATCCCAAAGACTTTGATTTTGGTAAGCGTAAAGCCTTTCCTATCCGTCTCCAACACTTTTTCGCAGACATTCACAAGGCGACTAGTGAACTTGACTGGCAACCTCAATATGATTTAGTTTCAGGATTAGCTGATTCTTATAAAAACGATTACTTACCCTCTCATCGAGATCAAGCTGAAATTGACTTTTCCCTTGATGAAGAAATTCTCATGAAGGTAAGCATTTAGGAAGCTTTCAAAAGTAGGGTGTGTTAGGGCGAAGCCCAATACTGCGTAGGTTTTGAATCAAACATATTCCTTCTGAGAAAGCAGGGAGCAGGGAGCTTCTGAGCAGGGAGAGGGGTTTTTGGCTTTGTACCTAATCTCCTTTCAACCTTACTCTAATCAATAATTTTCTCTTAACAAAAGCAGTATTGGGGCGAAGCCCGTAACGCACCAAAAGATGAGTAATGAGTAATGAGTAATGAGTAATGAGTAAGAAGGTAGCCTGTAGGTTGGGTTGAGGTCACGAAACCCAACAACTCACACCAAAGCATCAAAACCCTAATGTTACTGGTTGTGGATGAATTATGAGTCTTGAAGTAATGAGTAATGAGTTAATGCTAAACGCTTAAAAATTGATTCTCCCTTGTCGGCCAATTTCTGTACTTTTGTACTTGCGTGCAAGATATGAGCCAAGGAAAGAGGAAAGGCACAATTAACTCACAACTTATTTATATAGCTATATAACTAAAAAAATAAACCAAGAATTTGGCGATCGCCTTTGAAATGGTAAGGTGTAGTGACCTCAACCTACAGGCTAATGATTGAGTACAAGGTAAATTGTTGGGTTTCGTTCCTCAACCCAACCTACAGGCTTATTTATATAGCTA
>NZ_JALKVM010000043.1:0-3985 GCF_057440575.1 Johannesbaptistia floridana | reverse complement strand
AACCTACAGGCTACCTTCTTACTTCAAAACTCATTACTCATTACTCATTACTCATCTAGCGGTGCGTTACGGGCTTCGCACGCTTCACACCCTACTAATGCTAAGAGATTGGTAATTGTGGCCAGTTCTTCTTTATGACTTTTTTGAAGATTGCTAAAAGCATTCTTGTGTTCTTGGGATAAATATTCCATAGTATATGTTAGTTTAGAACAACTGAGATCTATTTCAATTATTTCATAAAAGTTAGTGTAGAATTTAGAATACGCGAATGGACATCAAAGAAAATTAGTATAAAAATACTAGTGAGTTGATGTGAGAATATACAGCTTTGATCTGAGATGATTATGGCAATTTCTAACTAAGTGAGGTAAAGTTCCCTCTCCCCCTCTCCCCCTCTCCCCTGCTCCCGGAGCTCCCGGAGCTCCCCTGCTCCCCCTCTCCCCTTCTCCCCCTCTCCTATCTAAAATATATGAACAATGATCGCCGCTTAATTGAAGATTTTATTCCCATTAAAGAGATTTCTAAAGAATCAGCAAGAGAGAAATCTATCCGTAAAGGACATATTTCTACATTACATTTGTGGTGGGCAAGACGACCACTAGTGGCGGCGAGGGCGGCGGTTTTTGCCTCTTTGATTCAGGCGCCTGAAAATCATCAAAAGCGAACAGCTTGGAAAAATATGATGATTGATTTGTGTAAGTGGGAAGTGTCGGAAGCAACTCTCAAAAAAGCAAGAAAGGCTATTTTAGAAGCACAAAGAGATAGACTGGGTTTACCCGCTAATACCCCATTAACAGAAGTTCCAGCGCCGAAAATGGCGGATTTATTTGCAGGAGGGGGTGCAATACCCTTAGAAGGTTTACGCTTGGGATGTGAAACCTACGCCATTGAGTTAAATCCAGTGGCCCATATTATTGAATTGTGTACCCTAGTTTATCCCCAAAAGTATGGGAAACAATTGGCAGCAGAAGTAGAAAAATGGGGCAATTGGGTAATTGATAGGGTAAAAGCAGAAATAGGGGATCTTTATCCCAGTATTGGGGAATTAGAGGCACAACATCAAGCTTTACCAGAAATTTATACTAACGGGGAATATGGGGAAACAATGGGAAAACATGATACTGATAGTATCTCCACCGCCAACAGCCAATTATCCCTATTCTCTGATTCTCAACCTTTAACTCCTAATTCTCCCAAACTCACCCCAGTAGCCTATTTATGGACACGCACGGTAAAATGTCCCAATCCCTCCTGTGGTGCTTCTGTTCCCTTGGTGAGACAAACCTGGTTATGTAAGAAGAAGAAAAAATATATAGCCCTCAAGGTTATTCCTAATCATCAAACCAAAAAGGTTGATTTTCAAGTTATTGAAGCGTCAACGGCAAAAGATTTGGGTTTTGACCCCAGTATTGGTAGTTCACGGGGTAATTCTACTTGTCCTCATTGTGGGACTACAGTAAATGTAAAATATGTTAAAACAGAAGGAAAAGCAGGCAGAATTGGTCAACAGTTAATGGCTATAGTCTGTACAACTCCAGGAGAAAAAGGTAAAACTTATTTATCTGCTACAGATTATCAGAGTTATATTCCCGATGAATCAGCAATTTTACAGCGATTAGACAAGTTATGTGAGGAAACGGGGTTAACTATTCCTGATGAACCTTTACCTGATTATGGAGTTTTGGGGTTTCGGGTTCAACCCTATGGTTTAGTTAAATGGAGTCAGTTATTCACTCCTCGTCAATTATTATCGTTAATGACCTTTGTCAAGTGGGTAAGATTAGCGCCTGAGGAGATATTCAAGGAATTAGGGAAAGAGGGAAATCAGGAGTCACGAGTTGGGAATTGCCCAAAAGATGAAGAGGGGAAAACTTCTCTCAATGCTAATTCTAATTTTTTAATTACTGAAGCAGACAAAAAAGATTTTGTTAAGGCGATTTGTACTTATTTGGGTTTAGGAATTACAAAAGTAGCCAATCGAGGGTCTTCTTTATGTACTTGGGACAATACAAGAGAAACAATTCAGAGTCCTATTAGTTACGGACGTTTACCTATGAATTGGGATTTTCCTGAAACTAATCCTATAGGTACTGGTTCTGGTAATTGGACTGATGGATTAAAATGGACTATTGATAATATAGAGGTTTTAACTTGCATTAATCAATGGGCAGAAGTAGTAAGACAACCTTCTCAAAGAATAGATTTAGAAGATTTGTTATTAGATGCTGTGATTACAGATCCGCCTTATTATGACAATATACCTTACTCTCACTTATCAGATTACTTTTATGTATGGTTTAAAAAAGTAATTGGTAAATTTTATCCTGAACATTTATCAGTAAAATCAACTCCCAAAAAACAAGAAGCAATAGTAGATCCATCTCGTTTTGATGGTGATTCATCAACTGCAAAAGAAGATTATGAAGTTAAGATGTTTCAAGCTTTTTGTCAAGCTAATAGAGTGTTGAAAAATGATGGTATTATGGTTGTTGTTTATGCTCATAAAACGACAATGGGATGGTCAACTTTAGTTGATGCTTTACGAAAAGCTAAATTTACTATTACTGAAGCATTTCCTATTGATACAGAACAGCAAGGAGGATTACGAGGATTAAGAGCTTCTCTTGCTTCAAGTATCTTTTTAATCGCCCGTAAACGCACCACCTCAGAAATTGGTGATTATTCTATGGATGTGCAACCCCTACTCAAAGAAATCATTGAAGAAAGAGTAAAAACTCTCATGGAAAACGATGTATCAGGGGCAGATTTAGTCATCGCTTGTGTAGGTGCGGGATTAAGAGCTTATACCCAATATGAAACCGTGGAACTTCCTAACGGTGAAGAATTAGATGCCTCCTCCTTCCTTGATGAAGTACAAAAAGAAGTCGCTGAAACAATTCTCAAAGAAGTCTTAGGATGTGACCAAAAAGGGGTAACAGCAGTAGATAAACCTACCCAATACTATATCCTAGGGCGCTATGAATATGGGGAAGCTATGGTGGAATTTGACGAAGCTAATACCCTAGCGCGAGGGGTTGGGGTTGAATTAGACGGTGTAGGAGGATTAACTGATGGTAAACTAGCCTTAGTTAATAAAGAAAAAAACAAGGTTAGACTAAAAAACTATCAAGAAAGAGGTAAATTTGAGGAATTAGGAATATTAACTTCCGAAAAACCACAAAAATTTAACGAGAAATCCCGATTACTAGGCAAGTCTACTACTCTAATTGATATTCTCCAACGCCTATTATGGTTAACTGAGAATAAACCTTCAGAAATTAATAACTTTTTATCCCAAGCTCAACCTGATGCCTCTAAACTAAGATTAGTTGCCCAATCATTAGCCGGACGTGCTTTAACTGATAATAATTCCCTATCTTTGAATGCCAATTCTCAGGAGAAGCAAAATAAAGAAACTACTCAACGAAGTGAAGAACAAAAAGCGATTGATACTTTATTAGCATCATGGAAACGTATCATTGAAGATAATCTATTTACACGCAGCAGTTAGGTGTTCTAGCAGTGCTCGTTGTAATGAGTCTTGAAGTTTTGAAGTATTGAAGTAATAAGTTTTGAAGCATTAGTAGGGTGTGTTAGGGCGAAGCCCGTAACGCACCGCTAGATGAGTTTTGAAGTAATAAGTAATGAGTAATGAGTAAGAAGCCAGTAACCTGTAGGTTGGGTTGAGGAATTAGATCCCCCCTAACCCCCCTTACCAAGGGGGGAACCAGGCGATCGCACTCCCGGTAGATTGGGTTGAGGAATTAGATCCCCCCTAACCCCCCTTACCAAGGGGGGAACCAGGCGATCGCACTCCCGGTAGATTGGGTTGAGGAATTAGATCCCCCCTAACCCCCCTTACCAAGGGGGGAACCAGGCGATCGCACTCCCGGTAGATTGGGTTGAGGAATTAGATCCCCCCTAACCCCCCTTACCAAGGGGGGAACCAGGCGATCGCACTCCCGGTAGATTGGGTTGAGGAATT
>NZ_JALKVM010000042.1:0-30087 GCF_057440575.1 Johannesbaptistia floridana | reverse complement strand
AAAGAACATTTTTCCTTAAAAATTAGTACATAAGTTCTGGTGGAAGATATGAGGTCAACCAATTTTTAAGCGTTGAGCATTAATTCTTTAACTCATTACTCAAATAATTACTCATTACTTCAAGACTCATTACTCATTACTCAAATAATGGTTCTACAGACTAAATTATGCTAAAAACAAGGTTTAAATGGATATAAGTGAGACAGGGCAAGTAATTCAGCTCAAGACATCTATCAAAAACTTAAATTCTTGCCCTGTCTCAGTTTTTGAAGATTCAGCATAGTTCACTCGGTAGAACCATAATTTTCAACTTGAATAAGGAGGCATACTAAATACGCAAGACCCAAGTTTTCCATCTACTGAAATTAGGTAATTGATTTGGTTCTACCAATTAACGTCGATTTCTCAACATAAAGAAGTGGGAACTAGCGGGTTATCACATGGATCAAACCCTGGTTCTGGTCTTGGAGGATTAGGAGGGTTTGGAAGAGTGATTACTGGTGGAATAGGGTGTTGTTGTTGTTGTAGCATCATTGCTCCTTCATGTAAACATACTTGATATTCGTAGTAGTTGCGAGAATACTGCTGACAAATGTTTATGACTGTTTGTGGATCTAGATTAGGATTGGCATTGACAGGTTTACTGACAGAAAAAATTGACCCAATGGCGAGTGTACTAAGAAGAATTGTTGTTTTTTTCATTTTCTTTTCTCATTGTATAATTGTAGTATGTACTAAAGTAAATTGAAGAATAAACATTTGGTTTCTCTTGTTCCCCAATTTATTCAGTTTCCATATATCAATATCTTTCACTATTCAAGACTGACTTTGTAGGGAAAAATCAAGTTGAATTTCAATTCAGCGACCATTACTTTAGTGATAGTCTATAATCAGCAATGTTTATAAAAATATTCTGTAGAAGCGATTTGCGTGGACTAGGGGAATATTTAACTCAATACAGAGGTAGATTATGAACGATTTGAATTTGTTAAGATTATTTAACCAGAATTATTCTTTATTATATTATTTACGTTTTTGGGCATTTTTTTATAGAAGAAAAGCATCAGAAAAAGAAGTAACAAATTTTCAAGAAAAACCTGAAGAAAAGGCTGAAGCAAGAGAAATAACTAACAATGAACATATTGCTTGGTTATTTGGATATAAAGACAATAGTACAATCTCTAAACAACTTATTGAACCAATTAAAACAGGTAGAGATTTTAAATGTTACGCTTACTTGTGTAATTCGGGAAATATTGATTTTAAAAAATTTCAGAAAGTTGACAATGCGATAAATAAACTTTATCTAGCAATAGATAAAAGTAATCCAGAAACTAGAAGATTTCATAAAATAGAATATCATAATTTTTTAGTATATTCATTTTTTGAATTAGCTTATATTCACTACTATCATGCTCAAATTAATTTTTTTAAGGATATAAATGATCGTTCTAGTGAATTATTTCCTTCTTTTTTCTGTTCTCCTTATTTTTATCCTTTTGATTTTAATGAGGCTGACATTACCAAGTTAAAAGAGTACTGTTTTAATTCTGGAATCAGAAAATATCAACATTTATCAGTTAACGATTTTGTAAATGAATTAATAAAAGTTAAAGTCAAACAACATATACCTTTAACTAAGTTTGATGATGATTTATTATATTTAGGAGGAAGTATTAAAAAAGAATTAGAGGATAAAATAACTGAACCGAATCTAATTAAAAAATCTTTTTATTTTTTAGTCCATTTTTTAAAGGCACTTGCCGGGAGTAGTATTACTAAAGCTAGAGAAATAGACTTGACAGACACCTTTGATCATAATTTTTTTCAAGTTTTAAAGGATACCTGTGAGAGTATTTCTATTCTTAAAGTAATAATATTATCTAGTAAAAATTCACTCTATAGTCTAGAACAAACTAAATTAGAATATTTGGAGCAGATAGAGTCAATATCTTCCCTTATTAACAGTCAACCAATTAATAACCAAATCACTGGAAAAAGAAAAGAAACAACTATGAGAAAAGAAACTACAGCTAATCAAAAGAAAAAATTCTATTGTCTAATAGAAAAAGAAACTGAACTTAAGATTATAGACATTACTGATGATAACAACCAAGAAATATTTATCAAATTACAATCGATACAAAATAAATCTTCAACCCAAATTGAAAATTTATTTATTATTGAGGTAAGAGAAAATATAGTGATTTATTCATTAGTAAATAATGATCAATCCAGAGGCCAGGAAATTTTAGATAAAATTCAACAATTTTTTGATACTATTGGCTGTGATAAAGGAGAAGAAAATATTCGTCAATATGATTCTGATAAATTAGATATTTATCTAAAAGAAAGGAACACAAAAAAGGTTAACTTTATTGTAAAACTAGCTACAAGAAATAAAAATATTCAAAGCTTAGAAAATAATTTATCAGAAATTATAAATATTAAAAAAGAGCTCCAAAACCGAGGAAATGCTGGTATTGCATTTTATAATGCCGTGGTAGAAGATAATACTATTACTCTATACTTGGAAAGTTATCCGATAGTGTTTTCTCGCCTTAAATCTTTAGAAAAACGTGCTGATACTGAGATTATCCCTAATTTTGAGTTGATTAGCGTAGAAGAAATTTGCAACCATTTTTCTCTACAAACAGATAAAAAACCAACTGAAATTATACCTAATGTTGATGTGACTGATGTAGAAGAAATTAGTATCCCTTTTCCTCTATCACCAAGAAAACTTACTAAAATTGGTAATTTTTTACAAGATATTTTTGAAAATGGTTGGTCTAATTTAGAAGAATTTTTACAAGTAAATGAACTACAATTTTACCTGGGAAGATCTAAGTCCCCACAAAATGTACAAGGACTCAAGAAAATTGATTTTGTATTGCCCTTAACTAGAGAAAGTGTAGTTTTAGTAATCGAGCTAAATCAAGAAAAACCAGATGAACAACACGTTCTAGTTCAAGTCCAACCTTTATCAGAACAATCTAAATATAATGATAAATCAACTTCTTCGGAAGTACAGTACTTACCAGAAGGATTAAAGCTATTAGTGATACTTGAATCTGATTCAGCACAAGCGATCGCTAGAGAAGCAGATAATATTATTCAATTAGGCTTTGTCGAGAATTTTGGTAAGTCTTTCACCATAAAGCTAGAACTGGGGGAAATAGTTTATGAAGAAAAGTTTATTCTCTAATGGGGAATATCAGTTAAAACAAAATTTCAAAAAACTACAATATTGACAAGATAGGAAGTAATCTTATGAATGCTAAAGAACTATTAGCAAAATATCGAGCCGGAGAACGAAATTTTCAAAAAGTCAATTTAAGCGGTGAGTCTTTAGAAGGACAAGATTTATCAGGATCTGATTTTACCGAAGCAAATCTTCAAGGTACTAATTTTACTAATACCAACCTAGAAAAGACATTACTGACTGGGGCCAAATTAGGACTAAAGAAAAGCTCAGCTTTTAGTTTAGTAATTAGTTTATATGTAATTTCCGCCATTGCTTCTGTTGGTACAGCAGTTTTTGCATGGTTTTCTTATGGCTACTTCGTAGATGACGAAACAACCAAATTCGTTGGAGGGATTGGTTTTGTAATTATAGGTATAATTTGGCTAGTGGTTGCATTTAGTCGAAATCTTGTATCAGCTATGGTTTCAGGAATAATAGCTGGCGGAATTCTTGGAGGTTATGTTGGTAGTTTTGATGGAAGTGGAGTGTTCTTTGGTACTTTAATTGTCGCTATGTTGACTCTAGGCACTGAAACTTTTGCACTTCTAAATGTATTAGCTATTGTTAGTGCAATTGCTATTTTCGGAGAGAAGGGTGGAATTATACCTCTCATCGTGTCATTTATATTGGCAATTCCTGCGGCTTGGGCTACTTATGCCTTTTCAGGGAATGTTCTGGCCATAATTGGACCAGGGGCTTTTTTCGTAATATTAATAATTATGAGTACTCTCTCTTTATGGCGCACCCTCAAAGGCGATAAGCGAGATGCTTGGATTCGACCAATTATTATTTTTATTTCTTCAATTAAAGGAACTAGTTTTCATAGTGCTAATTTAACTGAGGCTGATTTAGCTAATACTAATTTGAGAGGTATTGACTTGCGCAAGGCGATATTAACTCGCACTTGTTGGCAACAGACAAAAAATGTAGATTTTGCCCGGTTAGATAACAGCCTTTTATTAGATTTGGCAGTTAGAAACCTGTTAATAACTGGTCAAGGAAATAATCAATCTTACGAAAACAAAGACTTATCTGGTGCCAACTTAAAAAACGCAAATTTAGAATCAGCTAATTTAGGAAATACTAATCTAAGAGATACAGATCTCAGCTTTGCTAATTTAGGAAATTCTAACTTAAAATTAGCCAATCTAAATAAGGCAAAATTAGAACATGCTAATTTAAATAATGCGAATTTAACTGGAGTGCAGGCTATTGAAACCGATTTTACCAATGGGAGTTTAACGGGAGCTTGTCTAGATTCTTGGAATATTAATTCCCAAACCATATTAGAAGGTATTGATTGTCAATGGATTTATCTTGCTGAGCAAGAAAGTCCGACTAATAAGCGCTATAGTGAGCGTCATCCGAGTCAAGGAAATTTTCCTCCTGGAGGCTTTGCCAAACTCTTTAGAGAAATTTTTGACACAGTTAAATTAATTACTTGGGCGGGAGTAGATTGGAAAGATTTTCTCAAAACTCCTAATCAAGAAGAAGTAGAGGCGATCGCCAATCTTGAGCAAACTCCTAGCAATTTAGTTCTTTTAAATTTTAACGGGGATTTTAACCAAGGCTTTCCTTATGTTATCGCACAAATTTGGACAAAGGACTACCGTTATCCTATCCAAATACCTGGAGGATTAAAACCTAAACAAGAGTTAATAAATTCTTATGAAAATTGGAAATCCAACTATGAAAGTCTTTTGGATTTATTCACCAATAAACCAATAAATCCAGGATCTTTTGACCAGAGACCGTCTAACATGTCTATAAGAGGAAAATTTGATCCAGCTATACCTACAAATGTATCATTTATTTCAGCAAAGGAAGAAGTTAAAAATTATGCAATACAGTTAAACCAATGGCTGGAAGAAGATGCTTTTAAAAATATTCGAGAAAATCTCCTTAACAAACTTGATCCTTCAGAGCAAGTTAAAGTTATTATTGTCTCTGAAAATGAGTGGGTTAGGAAGATTCCTTGGCATTTGTGGAGTTTTCTTAGATCTTATGAGATCTCTGAGGTTGCTTTAAGTTTACCTTTTTATGACAGACCAGAAAATATACCCTCTGGCAGATCTGACAAAAGAGTACTAATGATTTTAGGCGATAGTACAGGAATTAATATCCAAGCAGATCAAGAAATTTTGCAAAAATATTGGAAAAAGCCTGATAATATAACTATTGAATCGGAAATATCGGTTGAAAAACTTAATAATCTTCTTTTAGATCAAACAGGTTGGGATATTCTCTGCTTTTCTGGACATAGCTACACCCAAAATAACCAAAAAGGCAACCACTCACATACCCTAACTGGTCGTATTCGTATAAATCCTCAGCAAGAAATTGAAATTGATTCTCTCAAGCCATCCTTACAAAAAATGATCGCAAGAGGCTTAGAATTAGCAATTTTTAATTCTTGTGATGGTCTCGGAATTGCTAAACAACTACAGGATTTGCATATTCCACAAGTGGTTGTCATGAAAGAATCTATTCCAGACCAAGTAGCACAATATTTTTTTAAAAGCTTTATTATTGAATATGGAAAGAGCAACTCTTTATATCTTTCTGTTCGTAAAGCAAGAGAAAATATTGAAAGGGATAGCGGATTTGAAGAAAATTTACCCGGCATTAGTTGGCTTCCAATTATTTGCCAAAACCCTGCTGAGATCATTTGATTTTTATTTTTTAACTGTCCCTATCCCCGCTTAATTCTAGAATTAAGCGGGGAGAGAATGTCAAATGAATTCAGAATTACATAAGCCTCAAGGGGTGGGCTTGTCACCTTATTTTTGGGGTCAAACAGTTGTTAATTACTTTTTCTGGCGCTTATCGCGATCGCGACGACGGCGATCGCGCCATTCAACTGCTGTCAAGTAGAGTACACCTCCACTAACGGTTACTAGTAGCACTATAGCTATTAAAAAAAGTAAATTAAGAACAGAAACTGTTTCCATGATTTAGAAACCATTACGTGCCCATACAACCATAGTAATAGACCAAGTAAACAGAACTAGTAAACCAACCCAACCCAAAGTCAAAATATCCATATTTGCTCAATCATTGAATAACTACATAGACTATCATAATCTAATTAGCTGTACTGTTGTCTATTAATCTCCAAATCAAATAACATCTCTAGGGATTCTAAGCAAAGACGACGGGCTTCTAAATCTTGTTGTGCTCGTAACTGTACCATAGGTTCATGAAGAATCTTATTGACTATACCTCTAGTTAGGGCTTCAATCACTTCTTGATGTTTTTCCCCAAATTCTGCCCCAAGACGAGATAGAGCTTTTTGCAATTCTTGTTCTCGAATGCTTTCTATTTTACTGCGTAAGCTACTAATTGTGGGTACAGTTTCTAATGATTGGCACCATACTTTAAAAGCGTCAACTTCTTCTTCTAGTAATGCTTCTGCTTCCTGTGCCATTTGACGTCTTTGTTGATGATTTGCGGCTACTACTGCTTTGAGGTCATCTACATTATAGGATTCAACTTGCACAATTTCTTGAACATCTGCATCTACATTTCGAGGTACAGAAATATCTATAAGCATCAAAGACTGTTCTACCGTTAAGATACTGACTAATTGTTCCTTATTCACAATTGGTTGATTTGCTCCGGTGCTTGTAAAAACGATATCCGATTCAGCTATAGTGGTCAACATTTCTGATAAAAGACGAGTTTTTAGTTCAGCTTGAGGGAATTTTTCTTGTAATTCTTTAACTCGTTTTTGGGAGCGATTAACTATGGTAATATCGCTCACCCCTTTAGAGAGAAGATGCTGAACTAATAGGCGTGACATTTTCCCGGCGCCGATAATAGTTACTTTTGCGGCGCTTAAATTTCTAGCTTTATTATCTGCTAATTCTACCGCCGCCGAACTTATAGACACAGCTCCCGTACCTATATTAGTTTCACTGCGTACTCTTTTTCCTGCGGTTATAGCTTGTTTAAAGAGGCGGTCTAATAATTGTCCTATACCTTTGTATTTTTGTGATAGTTTATGAGCTGTTTTTACTTGAGCGAGTATTTGGCCTTCACCTAGTACTAAACTTTCTAATCCTGCGGCTACCCGCATTAGATGTCTTACGGCATCTTGATGTAGCAAAACAAACAAGTGTCTACGTAGTTCTTGAAAGGGAATTTGGCCTATTTCTGAGAGGAATTGGCTTATTTCTACTACTCCTTGTTTTGTTTCTTTGGTGATAGCATAGATTTCAAGCCGATTACAAGTACTAATGATACTTACTTCTTGAATGTGAGGATAGGTTTTCAGATGAGCGATCGCCTCTTCAATTTTTACTTCAGGAATACTCAATTTTTCCCTAATTTCTACGGATGCTGTTTTATGACTTAAACCCACAACGGCAATATTCATATATTCTCCCACTCTTTATTATTTCTGGTTGTTATTTGGGTCAATTATCAAAATGATTCTTAAAAAAAGATCTAACCTTTGCAATTTAGACCTTTTTGACATTCTAAAACAACTATTTGCATCATAAATTCATATTTTGTAATCTTTTTTTACCGCCGAAAGCAGCCTAGATTTTCAATCCCAAGAAAGAATCACCCAAGAAGGGGCGAATTCAATCGCCCTTCTATATTACTACAACTATCTTAGTTGTAAGCTTTTGGGTTGTTCAAACATGTGTACTGTATCAACGAAACGTGCGGTTTTAGACTGGCTAGAAATAACTAGGCTTTGAGTTCTAGCACCTCCGTGGAAAAAGCGTACTCCTTCCATGAGGGTACCTGGAGTAATTCCACAGGCTGCAAATAGGACTGTTTCACCGGAGGCTAATTCTTCAGCATTGTATACGCGATCTGGGTCTTGAATTCCCATTTCTTTGAGTCGTTCCAAGTTACCTTCTTTGCTTTCTCCAATTAAACCAGTTTTGACTATCGCTGGATCATAGATAAGTTGTCCTTGGAAGTGACCACCGAGGCAACGCATAGCTGCGGCACTGATTACGCCTTCTGGTGCTGCTCCTATGCCCATGAGAGCGTGAATATTAGTTCCTGCAAAGGCACAGGAGATAGCGGCGCTCACATCTCCATCAGTAATTAGTCTTACTCTTGCTCCTGCTTCGCGGATTTCTTGAATTAGTTCTTTGTGACGGGGACGATCCATCACTACTACTACTAATTCTTCTATAGAACGATCCATGCAGTCTGAGAGGATTTTTAAGTTATCTGTGGCACTTTTGTTGATATCTACATGATTTTTCGCCACTGCTGGGGCTGCTAGTTTTTTCATGTAGAAGTCAGGTGCTTGGAATAAACCACCTTTTTCTGAGATTGCTAGTACTGCCATTGAGCCGTTTTGTCCGTAGGCTACCAGGTTAGTTCCTTCACAAGGGTCTACTGCTATGTCTATTTCGATTAGTTCTTCTGGGTTACAATAGGCCCCTGCATTCTCTTGAGTACAAATACCTACTTCTTCTCCAATATATAACATAGGAGCATCATCTCTTTCTCCTTCTCCGATGACAATGCGGCCGCGCATGTGAATCTTATTGAGTCTGGCTCGCATCGCTTCTACTGCCACTAAGTCAGCAGTGTTTTTTTCTCCTTTTCCCATCCATTTAGATGAGGCGATCGCCGCTTGCTCTACAACTTCTATAATTTCTAAGCCGAGGGTACTTTCCACTTAATTTTCCTCCGTTTGCGAGTATTTTTATTATTGTTTTATCTACCTCTCCACTCAAAAGTCTATCAGAGTAGGGGATCCCCTTGAGCTATTGTCTTAGTTAAGTTTACATTAAGTTTTGTTAAGACTAATTTTCTTTGTGTGGTATCCAATCATTCTTCTAAGTTAATTATTGGTAAATGTACGGTAAAACAACTTCCTTTGCCTTCGGTGGATGTGACTGTTAAATCACCTCCATGAAGCTGAGCTAGTTTGCGAGACAATACTAATCCTAATCCAGTGCCCTTTTGTTGACGATTCAGATGATTAGGTATTTGAGAGAAGGGTTGAAATAGTTTTGTTTGATTTTCGAGACTAATTCCAATTCCGGTATCTATCACCTTAAAAGCTAATCCTGGATTACTATGAGTTACCTGCAACCTTACACTGCCTGTTTCTGTAAACTTAACTGCATTAGAAAGAAGATTAACTAGTATTTGTTTAAAGCGCATTTGGTCTACTACACAGAAACTAATGTCTTTTTCTATATCTAAACAAAGTGATATTTGTTTACGCTCTGCTTTTTCTTCTACTATTAACAATGAGGATTGACATATTTCTTCTACTAAAATTTTTTCTAAATATAATTCTTCTTTTTCTGCGTCTATTTTTGATAAGTCTAAGAAATCATTAATTAATTCTAATAGATGTTCTCCTGAAGCTATTATTGCTTGAATATATTGATTTTGCTTTTGATTAAGTGTTCCATATATTTGTTCATTTAGCATTCTTGCTAATCCTAAAATTGCACTTAGGGGAGCTCTCAGTTCATGATTCATGTGAGAGAGATATTCTAATTTTCTCTTGTTGGTTGTTTCTGTTTCTTGTTGGTTAGGTAGTGAATCTAACTTTTGTTTTATATTATTTTGATTTATGGCGATCGCACATTGATTCGCGATACTTTCTACTAATGTTAATTCCTTGTAATGATAATCTTTTTCTTGAGAATCGCTTATAGCTATCACTCCTAAATAATTTTCTTGAAATTTTATTGGATAAATTACCAAAGGGTTCCAATTTTGTTTCCAGCGATTTTCTATTGCCGCTAATTTTATTTGTTCTGGCTTCAAAAACACTAGAGGTTCCCCCTCTAATAGAGTATTTTCAAATTTTTCTGCTAGTATAGTGCATAATTCTACTTTTTTTTCTTTTTCTGGCGAAAAATCACCGTTTACATAAATATCTACTTTTTTTTCTTCTATATTCAAATGTAAAATAAAACAGTTATCTAGTTTCAATACATTAGTTACTGAGTTAACTATTTCCTGAAGTAAATCATCTAAATTTTCTGTATTAACTGTTGCTTTAATAATATTTATTAACAATTTTTGATAATTTTCATTGACATTTTCATTAACAATAGACAAATCTAATTCTGGTGAAAAGTCGTTTTCGCCAAATTTATAATTTTGACAGTATACATGAGAATTCCTATCTTTTTTCAACATTTTAACATTTCCTTAATTTTTACTTATAGCTATTTAGTAATTAAGCCAAGTTTTAAAATAAAAATTATTTAAAATTCTTTTCGAGAAAAAACTAAAATAGCAAAAACTAGTAAAAAAATCGTATAACATAAAGCATAAACTGCATTATCGAATAATTCAGCAGCACTAGGGAGAATATTATAAACAGCTTCGTTTTTAAGATTTAAACGAGATAAATCCGGTAAAAATAGATAAATAAACTTAGTCAAGTTTTCTAGAGTAGGATTTTCGCTGAGTTTTCCTAATTCTAAAATATCTTGACTAATTTGTCCCATTAGATAGATACCAAGACTTAACAAAGTTGCTAAGATGGAGCTAGTGAAGACACCAAAAGCGATAGCTACAGCAGTGATCAAAGCTAACTGGAGTAAAATATAGATTAGAGAGATAACAAGACTAGTAAAAGAGTAAGAGATTTGGGCCCAACTAAGTAAGCTGAAATAAACTAAAGACATAACGCTGATTAAAACCGCTAAAACAGCAATTAGGCCCAAATGTTTACCTAAAATAAACTCAGTACGACTGATAGGTTTAGCAATCAAGACGAGGACAGTTCTTTTATCTATTTCCTTGTTAATCAAATTAGTGCCGACGAAAATAGCTACAATCACACTCAGGAATTCAATGGCACCGATACCCAAGTCAAGAAAGATTTTTTCATCAGTGCCCACGGAAATTTCGGGGAGGAGACGCAGAGAGACTGCCAAGAGTATAGAGAAAAAGCCAACCAAATAGAAGAGGCGATCGCGAATAACCTCTTGAAAACCATTACTAGCAATTACCCAAATTCTCTTCAAATTCATCTTTCCGCCCTCCTGGAGACTCTCGCTAAACCTCTCATCAGGTTAGCGATGAGAGGAAATGAGGGACATAATTTATGTTGCATAGTTATATCCATCCGCCTTGTGAATAGGTTTACAGTATTTGTGGCTAATACCTTGAACTGTTTGGTTAGCAGTTTTAATGTTAAAACTACCTGTTTTTCTGACCGCAACTCTACCGACATAAGTTCCTGTTTTCGTAAACTTTAGTTACAAGAGCTTTGACAAGATCTTCTGTTTGAAATCCAAAAAATTGTTTTTGTGTTAATTTTGCAGAAGTTCGAGGAAAACCATATTTGTTAATTCTAACCATTTGGCGTACACCTCTACCCGTAGCTGTAATAATCAAAGGTTTATTAACTTCGATATTAATTTTAGTCGGTGTTGATTTGCCTACACAAGCAGCATCTAACCAATGAGTTTTAGGTAAATTTCGTTTAGTTCTCTTGTATTTATAGCATTTTTCGTTAGCCTTTAAATTATTGTTTGTGTGTAATGGTTTTTCCTCCTTAAGGATAATGGTAAATGGATAACGTTTAAATACGCTTGCTTTCCCTTGATTGAGTAACTTTCTAGCTCTACCAGGATGGCTGGGATTTAATGGCTTTTTATTGGAATCTAACACAAAAACTCGCATAAGTAAAACTCCTATTTCTAGGGTAAAGGTCGCCTCGTCAATGTTTTTAAAGTTTGTCGAGTTAACAGCACTTCTTTAGCCCAAATACAGATGTTTAACTGTTAACCACAGTGCTACAAACTGGCGAAGTATTTGTAGGTGTGATGGCTTTAAAAACGTAGTTTGATTAGAACTAAGACTGGTCAACTATAGGCTTTTGCAAGCCCCCACGATCATCGGAGTACCGATGATCGTGGTGGGATGTTGACAGTTTACGTATATTTATTTATATCAACTCAATTATTCAAGGGAAGACGTATAATTAAACAGTAACATAATTACTGTTAAAATCACTATATGGTACTTACTCCTTCAACGATGCTAGAATTAGGAACTAAAGCTCCTAATTTTGAATTAATAGACGTAATTTCTCAGGAAAAAATTAATTTAAATCATTTTACCGGAAAAAAAGCTTTTTTAGTGATCTTTATGTGTTGTCATTGTCCATTTGTTAAACATATAGAAAAAGAAATAGGGAAAATAGGCCATGATTATCAGGGGCAAGATTTAGGTATCTTAGCAATTAGTGCCAATGATGTAGAAAAATATCCCGATGATTCCCCGGAGAAACTTCAAGAAATGGCTAACAGGTTAGAGTTTAATTTTCCCGTTGCCTACGACGAAACACAAGAAGTAGCCAAAGCTTATACAGCGGCTTGTACACCAGATTTCTTTCTTTTTAACGGAGATTTTGAGTTAGTGTATCGTGGTCAATTAGATGATAGTCGCCCCAGTAATGATTTACCAGTCAATGGTAAAGATTTGCGGGAAGCAATAGATGCAGTATTAGCAGATAAGGCAGTAAATTCAGAGCAAAAACCAAGTATAGGATGTAATATTAAGTGGAAACCTGGCAATGAGCCAGATTATAGCTAAATAATTATATACTAATCTAGCTTTGTTTAAGTTAGAAGCTATCTCATGACAAAATCAGGAAAATATCAATTATGATACAAACAGATAAAACTAAATTGTTGTTTAAAATACTTTTTGCGGCAGCCTGGGTAGATGGCAAAATTCAAGTAGAAGAAAGAAACTATTTACACAAAATGGCCAAAAAATATGAGTTAAGTGAAGATCGAGAAATTAAACTGTTACTCTCAGAAGTTAAATCAGTCAACTCCCAACAGTGTTATGAATGGTTAGAAGAATACTTAGGCTCTAATCCAACGGAAGAAGAATATCAAGAATTGGTTGAATCTCTCAGTACGATTATATATAGCGATAATCAAGTAGCTACAGAGGAAGCTAAGTTATTGACATATTTACAAAACTCAGAGCCAAATAGTAACCATCACCATTTAGGATTTGATAAATTCTTGAAAAATATCCAAAAACTCTATCGCCAAGCTATCGAGAATCAAGTTTAAAGGTAAACTGTTATTAAAGTTACATTTTCTTTAAGTAACTTCAAAATAGCAAGAGGCATTCATGTAAGCGGTAAGAGGTAAAAGTGAGGTTATTACTCAATCCACTCTTGGTCTACAGTCTGCCTTCAGCATAGCTGCCTCAAGCAATAATTTTTATTCTTGATAGTGAAAAATCTTTTTCATGGAGACTGCCTTGTTGTTAAGTAGGTCGGTATAAATAAATGTTAAAAAACCTATGAATTGTGAATTGCTATAATCAAGCCTGTAGATAGCGATCTCGAAGAGATCCGAGCGAAGCTCGGTGCGGCTAATTCTAATAACTTGATTATTGTACACTTAAATTTTGCCGACCTACTTATGCCAATGATTTAATTTTTCAGCCGAACTAAGTAACATTTAAATTGCCGAAGATGTAATACAGCTATCTCTATTACTTTTATATATGTAATTTATTAGTTTGGATAAAAATATCGGCGATATAGTTTTTACTTATACTTTTCAACTATGTAAATTAAAGAAATTATAAAAATTTCAAGTCATAATTGACATACACGTATTTATATAGATATAATTTGCAATGTAACTTAATTCCCAAATGAATATTCATGAGTTTTTACTTACGAGAATCATTCTCTCAAGGTAATCCCAAAATTAGATGTGATTATGCTAAAAGTTTAATAAATTTAGATGATTGCTGGAGAGAACATAGTGGCATCATTAGTCAAAAACCTCAATCATGGTTACGTTTAACGAAGACGCAGCAACTGTTAAGAAACATTGCTGGCGCTGGAAATATAGAATTTTTACAGAATAATCTGATTACAGAAATTCCGGGAATACTAGAAATCAGGGAAGATTCAAACAATTCAGATAATGTAAATATTTGGGGAACTCCTGAGTTAGTAGTTAGATATAGTGATTTCATCAGTGAAAATTGCTATAAATGGGCTTTGGTGAATTTTGCTGATAATTTAGAATTAGCTAGAATTCGTCAAGTTATTACTGCTGAAAACAAAAATAGACAACAGCAAAGGCTTTGGACAAGAAGAGGCGTTGTAGCCGCGGGTTGGGCAGTACCAGTAGTTACAGCTTTGGCTCTGAATCAAAAGGCCCAAGCTCAAGTTTCTCCTGGTGATAGTGATGATGATGACTGTCCCGAAGATGAAGAGCGCTGTGAAGCTAGAGATGATTTGTGATTGTAACATATTTTTATACACAATGTAGCTTAAGTTAGGAGACTATAGAAAAATGAGCGATAGAATAAACCCAGAACAATTGGGAGTTTTAAACGAAGATATTCAACTAAGTAGCTTTCTAATAAGTACAACAGAAAGTGGAGATCAAGATGTTTACAGTTTTACTTTAGATGAAGATTCAACGCTGATTATAAATGGGTTTACTGATTTCGATAGCATAGGTCAAGTTTTCTTTCAATTTGGAGAGGATGAAAATGGAGATGGTGAGTTCGATACTACTGAGAATATTGGAGATAAGTTACAGTTAACTACATTGGTAAACGAATCATCATTTGAATTATTTAACCAAGAGCTTCAAGCTGGTAATTATTTTATTGAGTTAAGTACTGATGAAAATTTTGAAATAGTTGATATTGGATATACAGTACTTTTAAACTTAGAAGATAGCGACGGAGGTAGCGGTAGTGGTAGCGGTAGTGGTAGCGGTAGCGATGGTGATAGCGATGGTGATAGCGACAATCTCTTGAGAGAAAGCGGTTCATTAACTATAAATGATTTACAGTATTGCTGCGGTGATGATTCGGAAAGATATTACTACGATGAATATAGAGTAGACCCCAATGATCTAGGTCTGTCTACAGGGGATGAGTTTTTAATTCAAGTAGAGGAATCAAGTTTTGATCCGGTACTTATGCTACTTAATGCTGATAGTGGTGAAGTTATCGATATCGGGACTTCTCAATTAACTGGTACTGTAGATGCTAATATTAATTACCTTATATCTGTAGAAAGTTTAAATACTAATACCATAGGGAATTATACAATAACTGCGGATCTAGTTTGAGTTAATTATTAACTACAAATGCTGCGTGATCATCTTTTGCCCCGGATTTTAAATCCAGGGCAAAAGATGGCCGCAGATGTGCGGTGATCAGCAAAACTTATCTGTTATAAGCATTCTAGCAACATAAAAACTAATGAACCATATACTCATATCAGATTCTCTGAATTGGCGTCGCTTAGCACAACCTCAGATAGATGGCTATGACACCAACATCATTCTCAAATCAATCAAAACCCCAGATTATCAAGCCTCAACTAAGATTAATATAATCCCAGGAAAGCCATTAGAAGAGTTTTCTCATTGTCTCACTCCTCCTATTAATCATCCCAACTTAGAGAAAACCTGGCAAATATTATCTTCTTCCCCAGCTATTTGGAAACAACTACAATCTTTAATTAAATCAATAACTATTTATCTAAATCAAGATGAATCAAAGGCTGATAAAATTACAAGCTATAGTTTTGGGAAAATTGCCGCTACTATTAATCAACCTCCTAACTTAGCTAAAAACCTAGTTCTACAAACAGCAAAAGACAAATATAGATTGCTAAATATAAAAACACTTATTATCAATTCTGTTAACTCTCTTTACTATAGTCCTTTTGATACTAATGAAAAACAACCTCTAGACAAGATTCTGGCAGATATCTATACTTATACTCATCTGGCAGGTTTAGAATTAGACATTTTGTTCGCAGAAATAGCTAATAATCAAGAAATGGCTGAATCTTTAGCTATACTATTACCCAAACTAGAATTTGGAGCTAAAATTATTCAGGATAATGGTAAAGTAGATTATTCAGGTAAACAATTTATCGAGGGTTTATGTGATTGGGTGGAAATTCTCACAACAACTGGTTATGAATATTTAGCCGCCAAAGGAATAGAAACTAACCTCTTTATTCATCCTTTGTTAGCAACAACTTATCAAAAAATACCCGATAAACTAACTAATCTTCAAGAAACAGAGTTACCAGAAGAATTGTTAATATATAGCGTTGAACTAGAACAAGGTTTTCTTTTTAATCAATCTTCTCAGGCTATTTGGAAACTTTGTAATGGGAATCATTCCTTAGAAGATATAGCTACAATTTTAGCTAAGGAATTAAATGTAGCTAAAATAATTATATTAGAAGATACTCGCCGCATCACCACACAACTATTTCAATTAGGAATATTAACTTATAAAAATGATGACTAATTCATCTGTTTATATCAGTTTTGGAAATCATCAGGTGGCGGTATATGTAGAAGAAACAGAAATATTAACAATACTCGAACAATGGTTTCAAGCTATCTTAACTAACGACTACCAAACCATTGTTAGAGAATTATGGATTATCAAATATCAAAATAAATATTTACTCAAAGACAAATCAGGAGTAATTAAAAGCCATTCTAATTTACTTTCTTTGTTGGTAACTGCTAAATACGAGGTGATCACTAGCTTAATTAAAGCACGTTCTGATTTACTTTGGTTCCATGCTGGCGCTGTTTGTGACTCCACTGGCGCGATAATGTTGCCAGGAGTTGGAGGTAGTGGTAAAAGCACTTTAGTAGTAGAATTATTGAAACAGGGTTGGAATTATCTTTCAGATGATGCGATCGCCCTTGATTTAAAAACTCATTATCTCTATCCCCTTTCCCAAACTCCCAGAATTAGACAAAATACTAATCAGCCACTTTCTCCTTCAGAAGTAGCCAAATTACCAAAATCTGCTGTAGAAATTCCCTCAAACCAATTAGTAACTCATTCTAAATCAATTAAACAAGTAATTTTTCCTGCATATACTTTTGGCAGCCAGAGTATCTTAACTAGTTATTCTCTTGGTGCTATGATTATGCAATTATTGAGTAACTGTATTAATTTTACCGAACATAAACAGGTAGCTGTGAGTAAAGTTTGTGAAATTTTTAGATTTAAACCAGGTTGGCAACTCCAGTTTAGTGATTATCAGGATGCGGTGAAGATAATTAAGAATTTATATGATTAATTTTAACTCAGAATTACTTTTCTCTTGGCAAAGTTCAGAAATTAAGTTAATTTTAGCTAGTGCCAATACTCAAATTAATCCTGATTTAGCTAATTTAATCATAGAACTTTGTCAAGATAAAATAGACTGGAACCATCTTTTAAAATTAGCCTATAAAAATAGAGTAAATTGCTTACTATACCAGAATTTCAATAATATTTGTCCAGAATTAATACCGAATACTATTTTTAATAAACTACGTCAAGATTTTTTAACTACTAGTCTGAATAATCAATTTTTTACTCAAGAACTAGTAAAACTGCTTAAAATATTTTCTGAGCAAAATATTGCTGCTATTCCCTATAAAGGTCCTGCTTTAGCATTATCTGTTTATGATAGTTTATCTTTGAGATATTTTAGTGATTTAGATATTCTTGTTCATCCCGAAGATTTAGTAGCAGTTAAATCATTATTAATTGCAGCAGATTATCAAACAACTGAAGTAGATAATAGTCAAGAAATAGATAATGTTAATTGTGATAACGAAAGAGATTTTATTAGAAAAGATGGTAAAGTAGTCTTAGATTTACATTGGCGTATTGCTCCTAACTTTTTTCCTGTTGATTTAGAAGTATCTGATTTATGGTCTCGCTGCCAATCATTAACCATATTAAACACTCCAGTAGCCAATTTATCTCCAGAGGATTTATTATTAGCATTATCTGTTCACGGTGCAAAAGAATGCTGGCATAGATTAATCTGGATTTGTGATCTAGCCGAACTAATTAATACCTATTCTCAGTTAAATTGGGAGATAGTTACTCAACAAGCAGTAAGTTTAGGTAAGGAAAGAATTGTTTATTTAGGTTTATATTTAGCTAACAAATTAAGAGGCGCTATTCTTCCTGATTTTGTTGAGCAAAAAATAGTCAAAGATAAAACTATTCCACTATTAGCTAACGAAGTATGTCAAAAAATTTTCATAACTAAAAAACCCTCAAATAAAATGTTTAAGCCTTTACAAATCACTTGGTTTCGCTGGCGTACTCAAGAAAATTATCTTCAAAGATTAGCTTATATTTATTGGCGAGTATTTGCCCCTAACTATAGAGACAGAAAAACTATAAATTTACCTAAAAATTTAGAATTTCTTTATTATTTTATTAGACCGATTCGGTTAATCAAAGAAAGAATGTAAAGATGCTTTGGTCTGAGCTCCTGACTAAGGTGGCGATCCCGAAGGGGATCGCCACATATATTTATATATGCGATAAATAATTAAGAAAAATCGCCGCCCGCTTTATTAACAAGTTGCACATTTAACTATTAAGTTAAAAGAGATTTTGGATAAGGGTTTGACAATGTGCAACTTAGGAGTATAAGGGGAAAGAAAATCTGCAACTTAGAAGAAAGATCCAAATTACTAATAATTTTGCTGCCCAACATTCAGAAGATGCTTGATGAGGCAGCTTTGATGTTTTTTTTAGTTGGCTGCTTCTACTCCTCCCAAATTAAATAAGAAAGGAACACTGCTTTGAGAGTCTCCGGTAACAAGAACTTTAGGCATTTGAGCACCGCCTTCGCGCCAAGCTTCAATCGCTTCTTTTTGTAGTACTAACTCACCCCCTTGAGCCTTAAGAGTTTCAGCGAGTAATCTTTGGGCTTCAGCTTTACCTTTAGCGCGGTTAATCTCAGCTTGAGCTTCTTGTTCAGCTTCTCTAGCTATGTAAACAGCTCTTTGTGCCCTTTGTTCAGCAATCTGCTTATCTTCAACGGCTTTAGCAAATTCTGGGGAGAAGTTTAAGTCAACCACACTAGTATCTAAAACAATAATCCCGTATTTATCTAACCTTTGATTGAGAGCATTATCAAAATCTCTTTTAAGTTCATTACGCTGGGTGATTGCTTCTTCTACTGTCCTCAAAGCTGCGGCTATTTTAAATGATTCTTGGGTTTGAGGAGCAATAATCTTAGAAACGATATTCTGTAGAGTCCCTTGAGTTCTTCTAATTTCTACTACTTTGAGGGGATCTAAACGGAAGTTTATCGCAAAACTCGCCGAGAGATCTTGTAAATCTTTAGTAGCGCTTTGGGCGGGAACTTCAAATTTTTGTACAGTAACATCATAGATATCTGCTTGAGAGATTAGAGGCGGTTTATAGTGAATACCTTCTAGAAGGGCTCCATCTCTAGCTTTTCCTAAAATACTTAAAACACCTGCTTGACCTGGATTAATGATAACGAAAGAGTTGAAAGCGACTAAAACAACTAAGGCGGCTATTATCCCTCCAATCAGAGGTTGCCAATTAGCTTGATTTTGACTAGCCATAAAAATTTATCTCCAAATAAATGAACGTAACAAAGTTAATGATAATTAATGACAATTTAAGAAGATTGAACAGTATCAGTAATTACTGCTTCTATACTAATGTCTGGTCTGAGGTTTTTTGCTTGTTGTAAATAAACATGATTGATGGGTGGGTGAGATGGAGGCAGATTCACGTAGATAAGTACTCTGATACAGCGTGGTAAGCTATTTTTTACGTGCATTTGCTGCAAATCTAACAGGGGAATTTTATCCCAGTTAGGTTTTTCTCTAGCAATCGCTGCTGGAAAAATAGCATCTAAGTCTTTTGTCACTGTAAAAATTACACTAATAATTTGTTCTGGTTTTAGATGATTGCGCGTTTCTATTACATAAAGTAGTTCTTCAACTACTTGGCGAATTGCTTCGGCGGTATTTTCTGAAGCTGTAGTTGCTCCTCGAATCCCGTGTATTTTTCCAGCCACGATTATTGTATCCCCCTATTCTGTGACAATTCTCAATGTTTACCCAATTTTAAGTTAAAGCTAAGGTCGGTATAACCATAGTGGTTGTCCATTAGTTTCAGCTTCAAAGACCAAATAGTCAAGAGCAGATCTAAGCTTTGATTTAGATTGTGTGCTACCTGGTAGTAAACGTCTTAATAAAGGTTTGGGTTCTTCAATGTTATAACATTCAGTTTTGTCTGGATCAAGTTTTACTAACTCGGCGGCTAAACGACGTGCATCTTCTTCGCTACCAAGACGGTCTACAATTCCTAATTCTAAGGCTTGTTGTCCTGTAAAAATGCGGCCATCGGCGAAACTTTTTACAGTTTCTACCTCTAAATTGCGTCCTTGAGCCACTGTCTCTACAAATTGTTGATAGCTGGTATCAATTAATTGTTGGAGAATTTCTTCTTCAGGGCGGGTTAACTCGCGATCAAAAGCCAGAATATCTTTATAAGGACCAGATTTTATTACTTTAAAAGATACTCCTATTTTTTCTAAAAGACGTTGTAGATTATTACCACGTAATATAACTCCTATGCTACCTGTGATCGTTCCTGGATTAGCTACAATATACTCTGCTCCCATACCTATGTAAACACCTCCTGAGGCAGATATATTGCCAAAACTCGCTACTATTTTGACTTTTTCTGGTAATTGTTTTAAAGCTTGATAAATTTCTTGAGAGTCAGCGACTGTACCTCCTGGAGAGTCGATTCTTAGGAGTAAAGCTGGGAATTTTTTTTCTTTAACTGTTTTCAGGGCCTTGAGAACTTTTTGTCGTGTATCTGCCGCAATTACGCCAGTCACTTCTATTCTCGCTATTTGTTTTCTTGTTTTCGGTTTAAATGGCCAAATCATTGATAGCAATTTTTCTTAACAAAAGTATACAATTAGAAAGCAAGTAAAAAAGCTTAGAATAATCAAGATAACATATTAAAAGAGAATGCAATTAAATAAAAACACATTTCAATTTTCTCTATATCCACTATTATTAATCTGTCCTTTCTTTTTTTGGGGAACCGCCATGGTGGCAATGAAGGGGGCGATAGAACACACCACTCCTTTATTTATTGCTAGTATACGTCTTCTTCCGGCGGGTTTGCTGGTTTTAGCAGTGGCTATAGGGCAAAAAAGACCTCAGCCTCAAACGGTTAAAGCATGGCTGTGGATTGTTTTTTTTGCCTTAGTAGATGGAGCGATGTTCCAAGGATTTTTAACGGAAGGTCTCGCCAGAATCAACGCCGGCTTAGGTTCAGTCATGATTGATTCTCAACCATTAGCAGTGGCTTTATTATCTAGTTTTTTATTCGGAGAAGTAATTGGAAGTTTAGGATGGTTAGGTTTAATTATTGGCATCCTAGGAATTAGTCTGATTGGTTTACCTGAAGAATTTATATATTTAGGGTTAGATACTAGTAAAATTGACCTAGGTAGTTTATGGCAAGAAATAATTAATAGTGGGGAACTACTTATGCTTATAGCTGCTTTATCTATGGCAGTAGGAACAGTTACAATTCGCCTCATATCTCGCCATGCAGATCCCGTAATGGCTACGGCTTGGCACATGATTATTGGAGGAGTTTTACTACTTGTGTTGACGGGTTGGGTAGAATCTCAACAGTTGTTAAATTTAAACATATACGACTGGATGGGATTGTTATATGCTACAATATTTGGCAGTGCGATCGCCTATGGAGTATTTTTCTATTTAGCTTCTCAAGGAAATTTAACTAGTTTTTCTGCTTTAACTTTTTTAACTCCAGTTTTTGCTTTAATTTTCGGTGGTCTATTTTTAGGAGAATCTCTGACTAATGTTCAATGGGTGGGAGTATGTTTAACTTTGTTAAGTATTTATTTAATCAACCAAAGATCACAACTCATCTTTAATTTGTTTAAATTAAAAGATATCTTAAGTAGAAAAATTCAGCAGAGTAACTACTAATCTGTATTTATATAACTACTTAATCTTGACAGGAGGAAAAGAAATGGGAAAATACAAAAAAGTAAAATAAACTAATTAGAGGCCCAGCTAATTTTAATTTCTAACTATGCTTGCCCCTTGTCGGTCCTGAATACAGTAGTGATAACTTCCATTTCCATCAATTAACTACCATACCCATTATGTTTTACCGTCTTTCCATTTTAATGGCTGTGTTGTTAACTTTTTTGAGTTTTGGCTCTAACTATGGCTATACAGCAGAACTAAGTCCACAATCTCTATTAAAATCTAGTAAAGTTAAAGATTCCCCACCACTAGATTTACCAAAATCTTCAACTAATCTTTTAGCTCAAGCTCCCATAGAAAATGATCCTAGTCAGGAGCAGCAACAGCGAAACTTTATCCCGATGTGGATAATAGTTGGTTTAATCTTGATTACGGTTATGGTGGTTTTTTTGATTTGGCTAATGTTACCAGCAAAGACCACAAAACAAGAAACTTTAGGAAAAACTCCTCAAGATAATTCTTTAACTAAAGAAAAAAAAGATAAAATTCCCTCTTCCCAACCCAAAGAAATCTCTTCTCAACAATCCTCCCCACAAAAGGAGACTAGTATAACTAAACCATCTGTGCCTGTAGCTAAACCATCTGTAGCTATTCAAACTACAACTAAATTGCCCGCCAATGATAATATTTATGAATTAATTGAAGCATTGGTAGATAGAAGTTCAAATAAACGTCGTCGAGCGATTTGGGAATTAGCTCAAAAGGCAGATTCACCAGCAGTAAAACCTCTAGTCGATACGATGATGGATGCTGATTCCCAAGAAAAAACTCTAATTTTAGAAGCACTCTCTCAAGTATGTGGCAAAACTTTGAAACCAATTAACCATGCCTTAGCTTTATCTTTACAAGATGAAAATCCACAGGTGAGGAAAAATGCTATTCGAGATATAACACGAATCTATGACCACGTATCACAAATTCGTCCTTTGCTTTATCACGCCACTACAGATGAAGATTCTGAAGTGAGAGAGGTAGCTAAATGGGCCTTAAGCCAGTTAGATTTACTACAAATGCCACAGGAAAGTAATTTAATTTCAGAACAGACAAATCATCAGCCGTCGTCAACAGACGATGCTTTCGATTTATAAAAAAAAGGTAATGATATAAAATTTTAAACTTAGAACCAGGACCAGGGATAGATATTGTTGGTGATGTCCACGATTCTACAGTAGTTGAGTCGGAGTCAGTAGATTCAATAATTATTTTCAATGTTTTAGAACATTGTTATGCTCCCTGGGTAGCAGTTCAAAACATTTATAAATGGCTCAAAGTAGGAGGAAAATGCTTTGCTATGGTTCCCAATGCAGTTAGAGTCCATGCAACTCCTGCTGACTACTGGCGACCATTACCTGATGGTATCAAGTATTTATTTAGGGATTTTTCCCAACAAAAACTCTACGTATATGGAAATCCCATTACTGTTATTGCTAGTTATCATGGTATTGCCACAGAAGAACTGAATCAAGAGGAACTTAATGCTTTTCATCCAGATTATCCAGTGGCCACTTGTATCGTAGCTCAAAAATAAATAAATAAATGAATGATCTAAATTTTCCTCTAACCCCAGAGGTTTCTATTATTTTACCCACTTATAATCGAGCTGAACATCTAACTCGCTGTATTGAAAGTGTGATTAATCAAACTTATCAAAATTGGGAATTAATTATTGTTGATGATGGAAGTCAAGATCATACTTTTGATATTGTTAACAGATATCTTCAGAAATTACCTCAAATTCGTTATTTAAAACATCAAAATCGCGGAGCGGCTTTATCTAGAAATATAGGGATTAAAGTATCCTTCGGTAATTATCTTACTTTTATTGATAGTGACGATCAATATCTTCCTGATCATTTACAATCACGGTTAAACTATTTTCAAAATGATCCAGAACTTGAACTAATTACAGGAGGCTTTAGAAGCGATCAAGAAATCTGGGTAAAGGATTACTATCAACCAAACCAAAGAATTAATATTCAAGACTGTGTTATCTGTCCAACCTTTTTTGGTAAAAGGCATGTTTTCTTTGAATTGAGAGGTTTTAAAGATATCGTTTATGGAGAAGATACTGACTTATGGGAGAGAGCCGGTCAGAAGTTCAAAGTACAAAAAGTTACTAAAGATGTAACTTATATATATACTAGAGCAGCTGACAGTGTTTCTCGGGGATACTAAGCAGGGGTGCAATAAACTTACTCAAAATTGCCAGCAAAAGCAAAGAGAGCGCCAAGAGAGGCTATGAAAGTGCTCAATAATCTTGAGTTATTGGGAGGCGCTCTCCGCCACTTCACAAGTGATTTGTGACCGCCTATAGGCGGTCATCTTAGCCCATATCTTGCAAAGGTATACCAATTTTTAAGCGTTGAGCATTAATTCTTTAACTCATTACTCATTACTTCAAAACTCATTACTCAACCACAACCAGTAACATTAGGTAAAGAGGCAAGATCTGAGTAGAGGTTAGCATAAAAGAATTGTTAAAACTTGTAATCTATCTTAAGTAATAAATATAAATTTAAAATTTACTTAGGACTAAAGAGTTAGTCTGAATAAGAAAAATTGCGCCTTTGATAGATAAAAAAAAATAAAGATTATGTCAAAGTAATAAGTGAATGAAAAAAAGAAAACCAATTATTAGAAAAAAATAGGAGTAGTAAAGAAAATAATGAATAATAACATAAACTATAAGAACAAATCATATAAAAGAGCAGCAGGATTATTTCATACACGCGCTCAAGCAGAAGCAGCAGTGCGTGCCCTAAAAAATGCAGGCTACGATATGGAACAGGTTTCTATAATAGCGAGAGATGCTGACAAAATCAATGATGATGATCGCGATCGCACAAACCGGAAAGAAGAAACCGAAGAAGTAGGAAATAAAGCTGATGAAGGTGCGGCAGCGGGTGCCGCCACCGGGGGAGTAATAGGAGGAATTACAGGCTTATTAGTAGGTTTAGGAACATTAGCAATACCAGGAATAGGACCAATTCTCTTAGCAGGAGAAGTAGCTACAGCCCTTGCCACTACTCTAGCAGGTGTAGGAATTGGTGCCGTAGGTGGTGGATTAATAGGTGCTTTAATTGGTTTAGGTATACCTGAAGAAAAAGCCAAAGTATACGAAGAACACATTAAAGGCGGTAGCTTCTTAGTAATAGTAGATGGCGTAAGAGCAGAAGTCGCTAATGCGGAAAACATCATGAACAATCATAACGTGCAAGAATTTGGTATTTACAACATACCAGGAAAAGAAGCCACCAATGTCAAAAACGTCGATGAAGATATTAGAAAGAGAACTGACATTGGCGATGACGAAAAAATTAGACTCTACGAAGAAAGACTAATTGTTAACAAGCAACGTCAAAAAACAGGAGAAGTAGCGATAGGTAAACAGGTAAAAACTCAAACAGCAAAAGCTACTATTCCTGTAGAAAAAGAATCAGTAATTATTGAACGCCACAGCACTCCAGATAAAAAAGTTGCTACACAAAATCCTACTGATTTTGGCAACAAAGATGTGGCTAGAGTAGAAGTTTACGAAGAAAAAGCAGACATTGACAAACAAACTTTTGTGAGAGAAGAAGTAGACGTACACAAAGAAGTTAATCGAGAAAATGTTCACGGCCAAGAAAAAGTTCGTCGTGAAGAACTAGAAATCAAAGGCGATGCCAATGTAGTTGAACACAGACCCTAAAAAGCCTAAAAAATTAATCAGATTAATAGTTAGGATATTTTACGCCTAATTCTCTCAAACAATAGTATTAAAAGCCAAGTATGCTAACTCAAGATAAACATAGTAAAACAAGGAAAAATCATGAATAAGTTAATTACATTGTTAATAGGTGGAAGCATTTTACTGGGTACAGCTAGTTGTGATACAGCTCGAACTAGTAGCGATGCTCCAGATTCAGTAGAAGATACTGTAGAAAACCCAGTAGAAGTTGAAGAAACTCTAGAAGATGCTAATAGCGAAATCCGCCAAGATCAATTAAATTCAGATATTCGTGCTCGGGAGCAACGGAATGATATCATGGGGGACCAAGAAGAAAGAAATGATTCTGATATCGAAAGTGAAGTAAGAGCTAAGCTAGAGGCCAATATTCCTCGCTCTAAATTAACTGTAGATGTACAATCAGGAGAGGTGATGATTTTTGGAACTGTTCCTAGTGAAAAAGAATACGAGACAATTGAACCTTTAGCAAAAGAAATTCTTGGTGTAACAGAGGTAAACACTCAAGATGTTAAAATTGTTCCTGAAGCAGAATCTTAAATCAGTTTAGATGGACCTATTGCATAGTTAGCTTAATCAGCCATTCATCATCAGATGAATGGCTGTCAGCTTTGATTACCTCAGGTTTTTATTTAGGATAAAATTATTAAAAGCAGTAGTAATATAAAATATAAATAGAAACCAAGGTGTATCAATTTCGTATAAGTAAAATTAGCAAACAATTAGAATCACAAGGAAGTTGGATCGCCTCTATATCCCTGTGTATAGCCCTATTGGGAATAGCATCAGCTTCGATTCTGATTAAAATCGCCACTACAGAAATTCAACCAAATGCAATTACCTGCGATCGCCTATTGATAGCAGCAATTACTTTTATCACTTGGAATACGTTTAGAGGTATTGCAGTAAAAAACCAAAATTTAGAAATAAATTCTCAAATCGAATACACACCCAAAAGAATCGCTTTGTTACTATTAGCGGGAATTAGTTTCGCTGTATCCCTCGCTCTTTGGGCATGGTCTTTAACTCAGACAAGCATTGCTAATTCCACTTTGCTGAATAACATGATGCCCATTTTTACCACTTTAGGGGGTTGGTTAATCTTTCGTCAACAGTTTTCTTCCCAATTTCTCCTGGGTATGGCGGTGGCAATAGCAGGAGCGATCGCTATTGGGATACAAGACTTACAATTGGCTGATAGTAGTTTAATTGGAGATGGTGCTGCTTTACTCGCTGCCATGTTTTCTGCTATTAGTATCTTAAGCTTAGAACAACTGAGGGTTCATTTTTCTACTGCTGTAATTATGCAGTGGACAAGTTTAGTCGGGGGTTTATTTCTTTTACCCTTGGTATGGTTTACAGAAGAGCGATTATTCCCTGTATCTCCTACTGGTTGGTTAGCAGTTATCGGTTTAGGGTTGATTTCCCAAGGAGTTGGACAAGGACTTTTAACCTATAGTTTAGCTAATTTCTCTTCAGGATTTGTAGCAGTCTCTATGTTGTCTATTCCTGTGATTGCTGCTATTTTAGCGATGATTATATTTACTCAACAACTCAGCTTATTTAATTGGTTGGCTTTTGCTGTAGTTTTACTGGGTATTTATTTAGCTATATCAGCCAAAAATAATTCAGCTAAAACTGATACAATAAAAAATTGAGATTATCTCTAACTCCAAGATGCTCAAAAAAATATCTTATCTTTGGCTACTTCTAGGCAGCTTGACTATTACTAGCTGTAGTAATTATCCTCGCTATCTTAATTTCCCCTTTGATGCTAGTGGCAGATCTCTCAACAGTACTGCCTCAGAACTAACCCCCCAAATAACTTCTAGATATATCGTCTTTGTATCAGATCGCAATGGTTCACAAGATGTATTTTTATATGATGCAAAAGCCCGCAATTTAGAGATGTTACCGGGTTTAAATTCCCTTAATCAGATAGCTTCAGATCCTTCGATTTCCGAAGATGGACGTTATTTAGTTTTTGCCGCTAGTATCGAAGGCAGAAGTTTGATTTATCTCTATGACCGCCAAACTCAACAAAAACGTAATCTCTCGGGCAATATTCAAGCTGAGGTGCGTAATCCTACTATTAGCGCGGATGGTTCTCTGATTGCTTTTGAAATCGGTCAACAGGGTCAATGGGATATTTATATCTGCGATCGCTTTGGTAAACCAATTAATCTACCAGGCAGATTTTGAAGCCCTATCAGTTAAGAAAAAGTTACAAATTCTCTACAGGATTTAACTAAGTGAGCGAGAAGTCCCCAGTGCTGTTAAGCCTGGGGATGAAAGCGAACATCATTATCTAAAATTCTACACCCTGATTCTGTATATATTTCTTCAAGACATCTAAACTTACACCGCCACTAGAAGATACAAAATAAGAGCCCGACCAAAATACCTTTTTCTCATAATATTTTTTTATGTGAGGTTCAAACTCTTTTCTGACAACCATACTAGAGGCAGACTTGAGAGATTTGATGAATACAGAAATATTATTGTTTGGCGCTATATTCACTAGTAAATGGCAGTGGTCTGACTCTCCATTAAACTCTAATAGCGATGAGTTATTACGTAAACAGATATCTTCAAATATTTCTTTTAGCCTTTTCATTATCTCCTGTGTAATTACCTTTCTTCTGTATTTGGTTACAAGCACTATGTGCAAGTGAATACAAAAAACAGCATGAGAGCTTTTTCTTAAATGTGTAGACATTTCTTAAGTGGATAAGTTATTATTGAAATATTATCAAGTAATGCTCAATTATGCCAGGGGGTTGGAACGATCCTCTATAAACTCATATCTTGCACTCCTAAAAAAGTACTAAATAGGCCCACAGGCGAAAATCAATTTTTAAGTGGTTAGGATCAATTCTTTTACTTCAAAACTCATTAATCATTACTTCAAAACTCAACCACAACCAGTAAATGAGTGATAAAGATGCTTTGGTCTGAGGTGCCTCGGAGCCTCGAAAAGGATAACCTTTCTCACCAGTATGAGAATTGCTATAGATGTTTCAACACTTAAATTAAGCTATATTGATATCTAAACTAAAAATTTTCTCTTTCCTCAATAAACAGTTACTTTGGTGAATATGAAAAATAAATTATTTATCCCTATAATTGCTACGTTCAGTTTTTTACTAATAATTTTGTTTAACATTATCTTGTCTCCTCATAGTCAACCAATGGCAGAGGAGATGTTTTTAGCACATCAAAATGATTCCCCTATAGCTTCTCCCCTGCTGGCAGAAGCGCCAACCCAAGCAGTAACCACCGAATCAGTTACTTACGGTACACAAAATCAACAACCCTTAGTAGGCTACCTCGCCTATCCTACAGAAGCTGAGGCTACTGATTTACCAGGATTGATTGTGATTCATGAATGGTGGGGTTTAAATGAGAATATAGAAGCCATGACTCGTAAATTAGCAGGAGAAGGTTACCTCGCTTTAGCCGTAGATTTATATAATGGTGAATCAGCAGAAACTCCTGAGAAGGCGAGAGAATTAGTGACAGAGGCTATGAATCAAACCGATTTATTAAAAGATAATTTGATGCAAGCCTATAATTACCTAGATGAAACTCGCAATACCCCCAAAATAGGGAGTATTGGCTGGTGTTTTGGCGGCACTTGGTCTTTAAATACTGCTCTATTATTTCCTCAAGAATTAGATGCAGCAGTCATTTATTATGGTGGTGGGATAGAAACAGATCCTGAAAAGTTAGCATCTCTAGAAATGCCTATTTTAGGTATTTTCGGGGCCTTGGATCAAAATCCTTCGGTAGAAACAGTTAAAGAATTTGAATCTGCTTTGACTTCTCAAGGCAAAAATCCTGAGATTTATATCTATGAAGGGGCTAATCATGCTTTTGCTAATCCTTCTGGCGATCGCTATAATCCTGAAGCTGCCGCCGATGCTTGGTCCAAAACTACCGCTTTTTTAAATAAACATCTTAACTGAGATCTTGCACCTTTATCCAAAGTTACTGGTTGTGGTTGAGTAATGAGTAATAAGTAATGAGTTTTGAAGTTTTGAAGTCTTGAAGTTTTGAAGTCTTGAAGTAAGAAGTAATGAGTATCTTTCTTAACATAAAACTTGACAAAAGCCGCTACTTGTGATTTATAGCAGTGCTCGTTGTAGTGTTAACCATATTTAGATAAACTTTTCCCCCCAACCCCCCGAAATTGCGCTATCCTTTATAAGCAACTCACCAAACCCTTGTATAGC
>NZ_JALKVM010000041.1:0-4018 GCF_057440575.1 Johannesbaptistia floridana | reverse complement strand
ATGAACTTTTTCTGAGGTTAATTTAGTACATAAGTTCTGGTGCAAGATATGAGGTAACTTAAAACCAAGCACTAGTATTTTTGTACTAAATTAACCCGTGACGCTGTCCCCTTGTCCTCGTTCCTCCCTTGTCTTACCTTCACCAAAATTTTAAAAATCTACCATGATGAGCGAAGTAGGATGGGGTACTTCACTCTCGATCTTCTACACGTAGGGTATAGCTTCCCCTACCTTGAGCATCATAGGAATTAACGATAATATAGTAGCGTCCGTCTTTAGGGAGAGTCACGGTGAGAGCAGAGTTAGTATCATTTTCGTTGATGTCGTCATTTTGCTCGATGATATTATTATCTTCATCTATAACCGCTAAAAATGTATCAAATTCTTGGCTTTCTAGCATCACTACCAAAGATTGCCCGGCATTCCCTTCTAATGTATAAAAATCGTACAAGCTATCATCAGAAGGCATAATTTCATCACCTTCTTCGAGAGACCCCTGTTCTTGTAGAATTACTGTAATTGATTGTATGGGATTAGGGGAATTAGTAGCCACAGTTTCTGCTTCAGCAGTAGCTGTGGGAGAATAAGTAATCGCACACACATTAGTTAATTCTTGATTTTCGTCGCAGGCTATGCCATTACTCATTAAATCTTCACGGAATAATCTTTCACGACTGGAGCGATCTTTGTTTCCATCGTCTACAATTAACTGCATTACTACTATTTTCGCATTTTCACCATAACTGAGATTATGGGGAAAAGTACTCACACTTTCTCTACTTTGAGCTAATCTTGCTGCCGATAAATCTGTTTCACTGTTTAAAATACGTTCGGCTACTATATCTAGTTTACTAGAGCTTGTCAGGGGGTTTAGGGGTGAAAGAGAACGTAAATACTCTATAGCCGACTCTAAAGCTTCTATTCCTTCTTTGGTGGCGATCGCTTCTGTTTCTGGAAGTTCTAACTTATTATTATTATAGTATGGCTTGAGGGTTTCGAGCCAATCAGCATAGGCTTGAGGATTAGTCCTTGCTTGATTTATTTCTACTAATACAGCATTTTCAAAAGTTTCTTCTACTTCAGCTTCTGCTAACAATAAAGAAGATGGTGATTGTATTGATTGAGCTAAAATGAAGTTAGTGGGGGCAAAACCCAAACAAATACCGATTATAGTTCCTATTTTAAACATTCTTTTTACTCCTTACACTATCTATAATTTAACAAATTGCCATTAATACAAATTTAGGATCCGAGATTTTCTAAATAAGATTGTACTAAACATTTCTTTAACTCTCTCACTAAACGTTCTGCTTGATGTCTATAAAGAGGTATTGGTAAAACCTGTGGTAAATTATTGACTAAATTCCTCGCAAAAGCTATATCGCAACCAGTAATTCTACTGATGGTATTAGCTGCACTAAACAAAGCGCTTTCTGTCAAAGCTTTTTCGATATATACCTGCCAACAGCGAGATGAAAGTTCAATTTCTCCTTTTTCAATCTTTTGTAAACTATCTGTTGTAGCTAAAACTACTAGACGATTTCCTGGGAATACTCGTATGTCCTCTATAGGAATATATACAGGGGGGTTATTATTTGAACTTTGATAGAGAATCACCATCACCTTGTAGCCATAGTTTATTTCTGAGATGATTAAACCGTTGAGAGTATCATCGGCTTCTATTTGATATTCAGTAATTAGGATAGTTTGATTATTTTGACGAAATAGTGAGAGGATATTCTCCCCAAAAGCCGCTCCAGCAAAAGCTTCTGCTGCTACAGTATAAGTAGCAATCACCTGTGTATTGTCGAGAATTCGGCTGAGTTGAGAACTTACCCCTTGTTTATAACTACCAATAACTAAACGACTTCTAGGATTAAATTTGCGTGCTGTTAGAGCAATTTCTAGATTTAACATTTCGTTACTGGTCATAATAATTATGCTTTTAGCTTGTTGAAAATTAGCTTTATTTAAAGCCTGTTGTAAATTATCTATTACTAAAGGAATATTCGGTAAATTAGTGCGTTCAAAATCTGTATTAAAGCTAATAGCAACCAGTGATTCTTTTAATTCTTGTAAAACTCTAGCAACTCTTTGACCAATTTTTCCTAAACCAACTAATACTAAGTGTTCTTGACTTGGTATGGGAGGACGGTTTAAAACTAATTCAAATTTTGATGATAACAGATTCTCGGTAATCAAGGCATATAATATTCCAACAAAAACAGTACCAATAACTGTTAAACTCAAAGCAAATAATTGTAACCAAGGAGGTATATTGGTAATTGGTTCTAGTTGTCCAAATAAGTCGGCGTATCCCCCTAAAAGTAAAATTGCAGTTGCATAAAAAGCGTAAATAATATTAGTATCTGGATAAAATTTTTGGAATAAAAAAGTACCAACTATCAGTAAAATTATTATTATTATACCAGACACTATAGCAATACTGCGAATTTGACGTAAAAAATTAAATCTAATAAATTGTTTAATCTCCCCAAGAAAATTTTGCCAAAAATTAATTAAACGGGGAAATCTAGAACGTTGACGCTGACGACGTAGGGAAAATTCTTCTACTATTTCTACATAGACTAAAGTATCTCCTGGACGTAAAGTTATTTCTGAATTCCATTGATTAAAATCACAGAATAAAGGTGCTGATAAAGAATAATGTGCTATTACTCTTCTTTTGGAGGTATTAATTTCATGAACTTTACGAAGGTCAGACCATATATCCCCTGATTTTATAGTTTTAGTTATTATTTGTAATCTTTGGTTATCTATTTTAAAAAAACCAATCGCTTCATTAGCTAAGCCAGCTAAAGCAAATGCAGAAGCCGTCAAATGGGCAGGTTCATCAGCGAAAAAGTTACCTAATTGTTGTTGGAGTAATTGATTTAAATTTTCTTGAGAAGAACGAACAATAATGCGTATATTACTATTAATTTCTCTAGCAATAATTGCTGTTTCTATATTTACTTCTTCATCACTAGTAACAATTAAAATTGAACGACATTGCTCTATTTTGGCTCGTTGCAAAACTTCGCGATTACGACAATCTCCAACTATTAAGTTGTCTAATAATCCCTGTAAATTATTTATTTCCCATTGATGGGGTATTTCCTGTTCAATAGCAATTACAGGAACGCCAAATTCTTTGAGGGCAACTACACAATTTTGACCTAGACTACCTAAACCACAAATTAGGAACATATTCATATTTTTAACTACTTTTTCTCCTATTTGTTTGTTCACTCATAATAAATTATTTGTGTAGTATTTAATCAATCCCTGATGAAGTAAGTAAGTTGCTAGACCTACCATAATTGAGGATCATTCAGAGAATTGACACATCTAAATTTACCCCCCTCAGGAAAAACACTAGAATTCAACTTCATCCCTTGCCAACCTTCTCGATACTCAAGGGTATAGGGAGGAGTAAAATTTTCAGCAATTTGTGTTTTGAAGCCAAACCTGGAATAATATCTAGGATCGCCATAAACAAAAACTATAAATGCCCCTAAAGAGGAAATAATCTCTAAGCCACCTTTGACAATTCTAGAACCAACTCCTTTGTTTTGGTAAGTCGGATATACTGCTAATGGTGCTAAAATATAACCAAAGTGTTCATTAGTGCTCTCTAAAAATACCGGGCTAAAGGTAATGTGACCTATTATTGCTTCATTATTTACTGCAACTAGTGAAATTAGATCAATTGAGGCTTTTTCTTGTAATAAATTTACTGCTAAATCAGAGACCAATTGCGCTTCTGAATTATCAAATGCCTGCAAGTGAAGGTTTTTAATACCTTCAGAATCTTTGATATTTGCTTCCCGAATTTCCATTTTTTGTACTGCTATAAAAAAACTTTTTTGATTATAAAATAAATATAATCAAAAAAGTAGTAGCATAGGTAGTAACTAAATAATCCTACCAACACCCAAAAAAGTCAGTCGCCATGACCACATTCTTCACCATCATCAATAAAAATTGGTATTTTTATTGGTGAACTTGAGGCTTT
>NZ_JALKVM010000040.1:0-30296 GCF_057440575.1 Johannesbaptistia floridana | reverse complement strand
TTTCTGTAGAAGGCGTAGTTGTACTAGTAGGGGGAGGAGTTGTTTGTGTGGTTTCTGTAGAAGGCGTAGTTGTACTAGTAGGGGGAGGAGTTGTTTGTGTGGTTTCGGGGGGTGGTGTAGTTGTACTAGTAGGGGGAGGAGTTGTTTGTGTGGTTTCGGGGGGTGGTGTAGTTGTACTAGTAGGGGGAGGAGTTGTTTGTGTTGCTTGAGGTTGGGGTTGAGACCTATTGAAAAACCACCAAGCCCCAGCACCAATAATAGCTGTTGTAATTACAAAAGAAACTATTAGTATTGAAGTTTCATTGCTTCTGGACATAAATTATTTCCTTTATTACTTTTACCTTTATTTTAACCAATATAGTACTTATGTCTGTAGTTTTAGGTATCTTGATGCCACCACATCCAAATATGAGTATCACTCAGACCCTCGCATCTTTACCCAAAGTTACTGGTTGTGGTTGAGTAATGAGTAATGAGTAATGAGTAATGAGTTTTGAAGTCTTGAAGTAATGAGTTAAAGAATTGATCCTAACCTATTAAAAATTGATTCTCGCCTGTTGGCCTATTCAGTACTTTTGTGCTGGTGCAAGATCTGAGTATCAAGAATAATCATACATACCCAATTCACAACTTATGACTCATTACTTCAAGTATTCCCACTTATTTTTTCGCTCACCGTCCACAACTAGCTTATATATTGGCTAGTTAGTTCCCAAAGAGAAAACAGAGGAGCGATAATACTCAAGCTTAAGCTTCTTCATCACTCCCTTCGCTATCATCAAAATCATCGCTACTATCAGATAACAATGTATTGATATCTAACTTACTGCGAACTTGTTGTTCTACTAAAGTTGCAGTTTCGGGATTGTCTAGCAAATACTTGACAGCATTATCACGACCTTGAGCGATATTGTCCCCTTCATAACTATACCATGCTCCTTTACGCACTACTACATCGGTTTTTTCTGCTAAATCCAATAGACAACCAATGCGAGAAATTCCCTGTCCGAAAATAATATCAAATTCTGCAATACGGAATGGAGGGGCAACTTTGTTTTTAGCTACTTTTACCTTAGCGCGTATACCGTATTCTCCTTCGCTACCTTTTTTGAGGGTTTGAATACGACGAATATCTAATCTGATGGAAGCGTAGAATTTTAGAGCATTTCCTCCTGTAGTTACTTCGGGGTTTCCGTAGGTTATACCAATTTTTTGACGTAACTGATTCAAGAAAATTACTGTACAACCTGATTTACCCATATTTCCGGCAATTTTTCGCAGGGCTTTACTCATCAAACGTGCCTGTAACCCCACTTGTGTATCGCCCATTTCTCCTTCTATTTCTGCACGGGGTACTAAAGCTGCTACTGAATCTACTACAACTAAGTCAACGGCGGCGGAGCGCACTAGCTGGTCAACAATTTCTAAAGCCGATTCCCCTGTATCTGGTTGAGCTACTAATAGGTTTTCAATCTGCACCCCTAAAGCTGCCGAATAGGTAGGGTCTAAGGCGTGCTCCGCATCTACAAAGGCCGCCACTCCTCCTGCTTTTTGCACTTCTGCGATCGCATGTAAGGCTAAGGTTGTTTTCCCAGAACTTTCTGGTCCATAAATTTCGATAATTCTACCTTTTGGCAGTCCTCCTCCTAGGGCTAAATCTAAAGTTAAGGCTCCACTAGAGATAGTTTCTACCCGCATTTGGGCTGCATCACCGAGGCGCATAATTGCACCCTTTCCGAAGTTTCGCTCAATTTGTGTGAGCACTAAATTTAAAGCTTTTTCTTTATCTGGATTATTACTCAAAATACTATTATTCATTAAAGCCCCTATAATAATACTGTTTTTATTGCTCTTGACTAGTACATAAGTACTTATCTATTTTAACCTATTTTTTCCCTAAGAATTTAAAGTATGTAGAAATATTACCATAATCTTTAAACTATCAACTTTGGACAATGAGAGTGCAGCAATGAGAGTGGTGAAGGACATAGTTACTAATACTACCAAGTAAGATTTCCTGGATTCCTGAACGGCCACGTCGTCCAATCACAATCAAGTCAGCGGGCCAATCCTGGGCGACACGACAAATCAGGCGACCAGGACTACCAATAATTTGGCGATATTCTACTTTTACTTGAGCATTAGTTGCTTCTTGAGCGAGGGTGACTAATTTTTCTTCTCCTTGACGTTGAAAATTTTGCCATTCTTGCTGCCAAGTCTTCAGAGTCAGATCATTACCCATAGCAGGATACATGCCACTCATATCAGTAGGAATAGGCAAAGGGCTATTATCTTCTTCCGCCGACAAAACGTGTAGTAAGAGTAGATGGGCGTTATCATTGTTCTTGGCTAGAGATAGAGCATTAGTAAACACTCTTTTACTCCTAGAAGACATATCAATAGCAACTAAAATTCTTTCATACATGCTCAAAATTCCTCAAAAATCTAAGGTTGTAACTCTATAAATACTCTTTCTCCTGGGGTTAATCCTTCAATAACCTGAGTTTTAGTATCTAGAGTAACCCCTAGAGTAATAGGCTTAAACTCGGGTTGGTTATTATCTCCCACAGTCATTACTCCTGTAACTCCATCTTGGGTGACAATAGCTACAGTAGGTATGATCACAACATTATCTAATCTTGTACCTAAAAATATAACATCTACATTCATTTTCGAGCGAAGTTTGTCTTGAGGTTTTGATAAACTAATCTTTACTTCAAAAGAAGTTACACCCTCTTCAACAATCGCCTCGGGAGCAATTAACTTAACTTCCCCAGAAAAACTTTGTTGAGGATAGGCATCGGCATAAATATCTACAGGTTGTCCCACATATAATTGGCTTAAATCAATTTCTGGTACTTTGGCTACTATTTCTAAACCCTCCGCTAGGGCTAAAATTGAGGTAGAAGTGGCACCAGCGCTGGTGGAAGCGGAGGTAGTTGGTGTCACAAAAGCTCCTTGATTAGCGTAACGTTGTGTAATAATACCTGTAAAGGGAGCTTTGAGGAAAGTATCTTCATAGCGAATCTCCAGTAGTTTTAATTGTGCTCTTCTACTATCAACTATTGCTTGTAATTTAGCTCTTTCTTGCTCACTAGTATTTTGACGTTCATTGAGTAAAAAACCTGTTTCATCCCGTTGAGCTGTTAATTCATCTATAGTTAACTTCTCTGTGGTTTGGGCTTCTGCTAAACGTTGTTTGGCTTCATCTAGAGCGGCTTGAGCATTTTTATACTCATTGATAGCAGCATCATACTCATCTTGGGATACAGCTCCCTGTTGAAATAGATATTCATTGCGCTTAACTCTTTCTTGAGAAAGTTGGAAACGCGCTTGACTTGCTTCTAGTTGGGCTTGATTTTGACTGATTTGGCGCGGCAAACTCATTTGGGTTTGCTCTAAACGTGCCTGGGCTTGTTGTAAACGGGATTGTAACTGACTAATTTCTTGACTAAGACGAGATTCAAACTCTTCTAAGGAGGCGATTCCTTCGGCGAGATTGGCTAATGCTTCTTGTTTTTGAGCCGCAATCTCACTATTTTCCATCCTGGCTAATAATTGTCCTTTTTCTACTATATCCCCCTGTTCTACCAAGATTTCAGTAACTAATCCTGGATTTTTGGGACTTAGGTTAACACTGGTAATTGGTTCTACTTTACCACTGGATCTAATCGTTACTTGTAAGTCTTGTTGAGCAACGGGAATAGTTAATTCAGCTAATTGACTTGTGCTAAGGCTTTTTTTTTGATTAAAATATGTAAGTATTCCTAAACTCAATAAGCCTCCCGTAATTAGCATGAATAGCAACCAACTTAGAGAAAACGGTGATTTTTGCAACAGACGCATAGGTTAAGATATAACAAAGGGTTAAGCATTGGATACTAGATCTATGGTAGCTTGCTCCCTATAAGGATAAACATAGTTATTTAATTGAAAAAATACAGTGCCTAAATTAAATTGGATTTTATCTCTGATTACTTGTACAAGTCTCGGTTTAACTACAACCCCAGCCTTGGGACAAGCCCTTTTACCCTACACACCAGAATTAGATGCCGCACAAAGCGAAGAGCAAGGCATTGCTTTAATTCAAGATGTAGTGCAACTTTTGCGTTTCGGGAGACCAGAATTAGCTCTGCCAAGAGCTGAATTAGCTACTCAATTGGCCCCAGAACGTTATGAAACTTGGTTAATTCTAGGAAGTATTTATCTTCAGCAAGAAGAGTTAGACAAAGGGGTTGCCGCCGTAGAAAAAGCCTACGAATTAGAACCAGAAGAACCAGGTATTTTATTTACTCTCGGGAGTGCCTATTTTCAACAGGGAGAATATCAACGAGCTGTAGATAATCTTGAAGCGGGATTAGCTAAAGAACCAGATTCTGTAGCAGCTTTGTTTGATTTGGGTAACGCTTATTTAAAGCTAGAAAATTATCCAGAGGCGATCGCCGCCTACAACCGCTCGATATCTATAGAACCAGATTTTTGGCCATCAATAAATAATATTGGTCTGGTGGAATACGAACAGGGAAATATGATGAGCGCAGTAGAATTGTGGGAATCTACCAGGGAAATCGACGACCAACAAGCTGAACCTCTGTTGGCGATCGCTGTGGCTACCTATGTTCAAGGCGATCGCGAAAAGGCCCTAGCCTTAGGAGAAGAGGCTCTATCTATCGATAGTCGCTACTCTGATTTGGCTTTTTTAGAGGAAAATCTCTGGGGTGAAAAACTTCTAGCCGATACAGAGGATTTTTTAGAAACCCCCACTATGAAGGCTTTAATCGCTCGTTTAGAACAATCCACGCCTTAAATTATAGTCCAACAATTGGGAAATAGCGAAAAATAAATAAAGGAGTAAAACAAGAACAAAATGGCCCGAATTGTCCAAAAATACGGCGGTACTTCTGTCGGTTCTATTGAGAGAATTAAAAAAGTAGCAGAAAGAGTCCAAAAAACCGTCTCCCAGGGTAATCAGGTGGTGGTGGTAGTCTCAGCAATGGGCAAAACAACTGATACTTTAGTTGGTTTGGCTGAAGAATTATCTAGTCATCCCAGTCGCCGAGAAATGGATATGCTGCTTTCTACGGGAGAACAAGTCTCTATAGCTTTATTGAGTATAGCTATACAGGAACTCCAACAACCAGCTATTTCCCTCACAGGCGCTCAAGTGGGGATTGTAACCGAGGCAGAACACAGCAAGGCGAGAATTTTACAGATTAAAATAGAACGTATAGAACGCCATCTAGCTCAAGGACAAGTCGTAGTAGTAGCAGGTTTTCAAGGCATAAGTAGTATTAACGAGTTAGAGATTACTACTTTAGGGAGAGGAGGTTCAGACACTTCAGCAGTAGCACTAGCTGCGGCCCTAGGAGCAGATTTATGCGAAATCTATACAGATGTATCGGGTATTCTCACCACAGACCCTCGCATTGTCTCAGATGCCCAATTATTAGAGATGATAACCTGTGATGAAATGCTAGAATTAGCGAGTCTTGGGGCAAAAGTACTCCATCCACGAGCAGTAGAAATAGCCCGTAACTATGGTATACCATTGGTAGTGCGTTCAAGTTGGAACGATGAACCAGGTACTAGGGTAACTTCTCCACCTCCTAAAACAAGATCTCTAGAAGGTTTAGAGATTACCCAATCAATAGATGCAATAGAGTTTGACCAAGATCAAGCTCAAATATCTTTAGTGAATGTACCAGATTCTCCAGGAATCGCCGCCAAACTATTTGGGGAACTATCAGCCTCTGGTGTGGATGTGGATTTGATTATTCAATCTATACAGGAAGGCAATAGTAATGATATCGCTTTCACAGTAACTAAGGAAAAATTGTCTGCGGCTACAGCTTTAGCAGAAAAAATTGCTCCATCTCTAGGAGGTGATTCACCTAACCAGGATAAAGCCAAAGTATTGGTAGAATCAAATATAGCTAAAGTAGCTGTATCGGGAGCTGGTATGATTGGTAAACCAGGAGTAGCCGCTAAGGTGTGTCAAACACTAGGAGAAGCTAAGATTAATATTCAGATGATTTCTACCTCCGAGGTGAAAATGAGCTGTCTAATTGCCGCAGAAGATTTAGATAGGGCGATCTCCTCTTTAACTAATGTTTTCGCTGTGAAAAGTTCTCCCGCTAGTAGTCTCAATTCTACCCAAACTGATTTACCCGCAGTGAGGGGAGTTGCTTTAGATGTAAATCAAGCTCGTTTAGCGATTTGTAACGTACCAGATGTACCCGGTATGGCGGCGGCTATATTTAATCTCCTTGCCCAACATAATATTAGTATTTACACGATTATTCAATCTCAACGCTGTCGCTTGGTTGAAGGTCAACTTACCAGAGATTTAGCTTTTTTAGTGGCTGAAGCTGAGGAAGAAAGCGCCTGTAAAGCTTTAGCTAGTTTGATTGCCCAAATACCTGGATCCAGTATTTCTGTAAATAGAGATATTGCTAAAGTTAGTGTTGTTGGTTCGGGAATGATTGGTAAACCTGGTGTAGCAGCACAGTTTTTTGCTGCACTAGCTGAGGCTAATATTAATATTGAAATGATTGCTACTTCTGAAATTAAAGTAAGTTGTGTTGTACCTCAGGCAGAGGCGGAAAAAGCCCTTAAATTAGCTCATCAAGCTTTTGATTTAGCCGTTAAGGTATAACTTAGATCTTGCATCAAAACCCACTCATTTACTGGTGGATGAATAATGGGTCTTGAAGTAATCAGTAATGAGTAATTAGTAATGAAGTAATTAGTAATCAGTAACAAAAAGGCTTTGTTCCCGTTTGTCCTGACTTTGTAATTGAATTGCGATCGCCTTCTGACCGCTTATCCAAACTGCAAGAAAAAATGTATGAATATATCGCCAACGGAACTAAACTAGGATGGTTAATTGATCCTCAAAATAGCCTAGTTGAGATTTATCGTCCAGGAAAAGAAGTAGAAAGCTTAAATAGGCGTAAAGAGGGGATACGTGTAAAATTTAACACGATGTAAAGATTTGTAACAATCAAGTTTTTAGAGAAACATAGTCAACAAGATAGAAATTCACCATTTTTTGGTATGCTGTTTTTTAATATTAGCCAAAATCCTTTTTTTGAGTTATTTAAGAATGTGGCTTCCATAGAAAGAACAGCTTATCCTCGATTCAAACGTTATTACACGGCTAAGGAACTTCAAGAAATTTATACTCCCAAACCGTCAGAAATAGCATTTGGTAGAACAGCAACAACTGGGTCAGAAAACTATCTCAACCTGATAGTTTTACTCAAGTCGTTTCAGCGACTGGGTTATTTCCCTAAGCTATCTGACATTCCTGATAGGGTCATTAACTACATTCGGACTTTTCTGAAACTTCCCCAAAATTTAGACTTTGGCTATCAATATTCTCAAACTTGATCACGTCATAAACAAGCAATTCGTTCTTATCTTCAAGTTAGTCAATTCACTCAAGAAACCAATAGCTTCATCAGAGAAATTATTAAAGAATCAGCTTTAGTCAGAGACAATCCGGCTGATTTAATCAACGTGGCTATTGAAGAATTAGTAAAAAAACGGTCGGAATTACCTTCCTTTGCTACTTTAGACAGACTCATTCGGCACGAACGAAATTTCGTTAACCAACAACTATTTTCTCAAGTAATTAGTGAACGAGAGTGAGTCAGATCAACAGCGACTCAATGACCTTCTTGACAGTCCGACTCACCGACAGCGCAGTTGCTATAACGACCTTAAAAAACTGCCGAAAAAATCCAGTCGCAATCATCTAAATGACTTATTAGTTCACTTAACCTGGCTAGAAACTTTAGGTGATGTCCAAGACTTAATCAAACCGCTTACTGCCAGTAAAATCAAACATTTTGCCGCCGAAGCCAAAGCCTTGAATGCTGGCGAAATCAAAGATATTACCAGCCCCAAAAGGCTGACACTGCTTCTGTGTCTAATTTATACAGCACAAGTGCAAACTCGTGATTCCTTGGTGTCCATGTTTCTTAAACAAATGAAGAAAATCCAGAAACTATGCCAAGGACGAGTTAGAACTAATCCGCCAAAAGAACCAAGAAACAACGGAAAAATTAGTCTCAGTTTTTACCAATGTCCTCGAAGTTTTCTCCGAACCCTTACCTGACAGCCAAGCAGTCGCTCAAATCCAAGGCATTTTTCAGCCTCAAGGAGGCGTAGAGTCTCTAATTAGTGATTGTGAAGCAGTTAATGCCTACAAAGGGAATAATCATTTGCCCTTACTTTGGCGCTTTTACAAGAGCCACCGCAGTTCTTTTTTCCGCGTCATTAATGTCCTTAAGTTAGCCTCAACTAGCTCGGACGATAGATTAATAAAAGCGGTTTTGACTTTTTATCGCCCCGATAAGAATAAAGTTTACCATGAGTCCCTATTTAACCAGTCAGATAAAACGATTTGGGGATTATCTGATTGACATGGAGACGATTCCCCCTACTTTAGATGAACAGATGCTCTTACTTTGAAGGCAATTTGTTACAAATCTTTACATCGTGTTAAATTTTACACGTATCCCCTCTTTACGCCTATTTGGGTGAGTCTAAAGAAAGAGGAGGAGAGGGAATAGAAGTATTTAAACGTTCTTCTAATTCAGTTAATTCTGTAGGAGTAGAGGCGGCTAACCAAAGTACTTGTTTTAAATGATCGGCGATCGCAAAAGCTCTCGGTTCGTACCAATAGGCTACAGGAAAAGGGAGATTATCCAGTTTCAGTTGAGGTAGGCGTTCAATTTCCCAGGCTAAGTCGTAGCCTAACCAACCTAGCCAACCCCCAATAAAGGGTAAATCAGGGTGTTCTTGAGTAACTAATTTATGGTTTCTTTGGCACAAAAAACGTAGTAATGGCAGGATTTTTCCTACAGTTGGTGTCCAAAGTTGAGTTTGGCCATTAATCACCCGAGGTTCACCTGCACAAATGGAGTATCTAGCTAAGTTAGGCTGTTCTAAATAACTAGGAAAGGGACTTTCTAACAGAGTAGCAATAGTATTGGTACGGCGAAATAACTGGTCAAAAATATGAGCACCAGTACGGTTATGGAGGGGGAGCGATCGCCAATACCAGGGGGCAATAGTATTCATATTAATTAATATAGTCAATAATCGAACTGTTTTCTAAGCTAGTAAAACGACGATACAGCAATACGGCTTCTGAGTCACTTAAACTAGCTACAATATCAATAGCTAATCGTAGTTTTTGTTCAAAAAAAGTAAGTATAAATACTAAACAAACTCATTACTTCAAAACTCATTACTTCAAAACTCAACCATCACCCGCACGTTTTTTGTAATAACTGTAACACAATAAATAACACGCAACATTAATTGTATACTTTATGTTGCATTAACATTTGAAGGCTTTGCGATCGCAAAAATAGCTGACTCCCCATGTTTTTATTTGTGTTACAGTTAACGTGCGGAATGTTAGTTTTATCCTTACAAAAATGCGATGCTACCTATTTATCCGTCAAGCACTCGCTTACCACCTGTTCTAAATCGGAAATGTATTCCTCAAGTTTATTAATGTTCTTCTCGTAGGCAGATTCATCACCTAAGGAAACATTTTCACTTCGCACAAAAAACTGGAATGGTAGCTCTCGTTCACCAAAAAAGCTAAGGAATCTGTCTGGCTTAAGAGTATCTCCGTTTAAACCAATTGCCCAGTGAAGGTCTTTGTATTCCTGAAGTTCGGCGATTTTATATTCGCTGGACTCAATCTCCTGGTTGCTTAGATCTTCGATGTATTTATTCAGCGTTTTGATGTTATCCTCGTAGGCAGAGTTATCGCCAACTGCTACTCGCACCTGCGAACTCGAACTCTGCACATAAAACTTAAATGGCAGGTTTCGCTGGTCGAAGAAGCGGAGGAATCCATCTGGTTCGCTAGTCTCCCCATTCAAACCAATTCCCCAGTTTTTATCCTTGTAATTTTCGAGTTCCTTAATCATATTTTGAGCAGCTTGAATCTCTTCTTTGGGAACTCCCCGAAATATGATATTGCGGGTGGGAGCAGGAGCGAAAGACTTAAGGAAACTCATGCTGGGTGCAAAAAAATATTCTCCCCCTCTCATGGTTACCCAATGGCTGAAGTCAGCTTCCGTCTGTCCTGATTCGCCCCAGTTAGTAGGCCACTGGTATGTCTCTTTGACAGCGACTAACTCACCATCGGTATTATTTTCCTTTTTTTCGACACCAATGACTACATCTGTCCCTACATCTCGCTTGAAAAAGTTAGGTTCATTAGCCCATGAACTCTGCATGAAGTTGAACTGATTTGCTAAATTGGCTTGGAAGCACAAAAACAGCAGTCCAGCCTCAGTCTCTGGTTCCTCATCAGGAAGCTCTCCATAGTTTATTCCCCGACGAGCAATACGATGCATCTTCTCTATTTCTAGATCACTTTCTTCAAAATTTTCTCTTATTGTATCGCCACGGGGATTGACCTTGCGAGTGTGAGCATGGAAAGGACACTTTAGAGCCTTCTGATCGTCTTCATAATAATTAAAGTTGTTCTCTTCAGGCTGTTGCCCGCTTGGTGTATTTTGGAGAACCACTGGTGTTCCATCCTGGAAGCGTCCCATAGTATATGCTCCTGCTAAAGCTGGATTTGCTTCTTCAGAACCTTTCAGATTCTCAGCCAAGTTGTTAACCACATCCTGGTTCCAGGCTTTAACGTTTTGCTCTAGTTTGCGATACACCAAAAAACTGCCGTAACTCTCATCTTTTTCGCCCAAAGGATCTTTGAACAAAACCAAGTTTAGGGGTGCGCGGGGGTCCCATTTGGAAAAGTCGCTATGTTCTCTTTCCTTGTCTATATCTCGCTTCAGGAACAGCGGTTGACTAACTCCATCTCGGAATCCGAAATGCTCCATCTCTGCTCCTGTCTCTTTATTTCTGAGGACATAACCTATGTCCTTGTGAACAACTGTGGCGATATTTTTGTTTTCTAGCTCTTCTTGGATTTTCTTTGCCTTGTTTACTAATAGGGCTGGTTCCTTGGGCAGCAACTTCCAGTTTATCTGCTCTTGGAGCTTTGCCTCCTGGGTTCGTGGACCTACTATCTTATCACCGGCGAGCAATATAAGAGCATGAATGTCTTCCTTCAATCCACTTTCCCATTGCTCAACATCATCGCCGAGTTCGTTCTGAATATTTTTATCTTTCATCCCTTGGTTGAATGGTTGATTATATTGCTCATTGAAATTTTGATTAGAATCATAATTTAAATACCTATAACCAGCCGATGTCAAAAAGAAATTGGTAAATAGTTTACCTTCTCCTTCATTCTGTCGATGCTGCTTCGCCTGCTCGGCTTGAGCTAGTGCTGAGGTAACATACTTGTGAGTAAAATTGCCAATCCATTGCTTTACCAATTCTCGATCGCCTGTGAATTTCAAGAATAAATGAATAGAATGGTTTCTTCCATGGGATTTAAGGATGTTGCCCTGTATTTCATCTAACAGAGCTTCATATTCAAACTTATCAAAAGGGGTAACAATTTCGGTGATTTTGGTGATTTTTTCGCTGATGTCAGCCATACCTAAACTCCTTTTTTAATATTTAGATAAACTTGTCTGGTTGAAAGTAAAAGTGGAAAATATTTGAGAAACAATAATTGTTTAAACTTAATGTTTTTCAAATATTCCCTTAGTGAAAGAATTAACGTCCCGTAAATCAAGCCTTTACTAATTGCACAATCTTGGCGTGAGAAGGTTTACCATCACTATTGACGTAGAACAGCATATAGTAGCCAGGTGGGCTAAAGTGGTCGTTGGTGGGAGCAGTGAAGCTAATGCTAGTGTTGTTATCAGTTTCACTAGGTATTTTACTTGTAATCTGGAGATCTACCAAGCGTTGACCCATATCAAAAGAGTGGGTAGCAGATCCCAATTTCATAAGAACTAGAGAATCTAGATCATCGGTAGAGGCATTGCTCACAGAGATGATTTGAGACTTCTCGTATTGTAGTTGTGTAATATCTGTCTCAATTTCTGGGCGGGTGCTTGATCCGAAGAGATAAGGCGGGTAAAAAATTGCGTGTTGCCAGATTTCTCCACTATTGCCTTCAGTACCTTTCTCAACAAAGGCGAAATCGTTCTTGGTATCTAAACGAACCGTTCCATCTTCATCATATCTGGCAGCGCGTGAGTTGTTGCCACCCATAACTAATACCCGTGCATCTGGTAACAGCAAAGCATTATTGTGATAAAGCCTGGGTTCAACATCTGGGTTCATCAGCTTGGTGCGGAAGCCTTGGTGGTCGGTTTTGGTGGCATCTGGAGTCAACAAGGTGGGGTTGTAAACCGGACGAGTTTCCGCGTAGTTACCTCCATTGACAACCAAAATTTCCTTTGTGGGTAGAATGACAGCCTGTTCCATAGCCCGCTTGCCATAGCGACCCAACTTGGAATCATGCTGCATCACATATTTATATTTAAGTGGTAAGTTTTTGACCTTATCATCTACGATATCCTCAGTCTCTATTAGAATATCATCATCAATTTTGGCAAAAAATTGATGATCAATCTCCCATTCACCTGAAGCATTTTCTAATTCTGGTGCTTTCCAACGCTCTAGACTAGCAACAATGGTTGCTCCCTCAATGACATCTTTTCCAGGACCAATACCAATGTTATTGGTGCCCATGATGCCACCCATTAAGAGGATATCCCCGTTAGGAGAACTGGGATCTAGTGCCGCTGTGCCATACACTTTGTTAATAGCCTTTCTGTCTGGACCTTTCTCGAAGCTTATGGAATACTTTCCAGTCTCAGGGTTTTTATTGAAGGTTACGAAATAGCTATGGACACTTGCATGGGCTATTTTGGCATTGTTTTTACCACCGCCATCTCCCGTGATTAAGAACCTGTTTTTCTCTTTGGTTGGTAGTATGCGTGCGTAAAGATCGATGAGATCTGATCCGAAATTCTCGTCGTTCATCGCAGTACTGAAGGGGTTGTTGGGAAAATCCTTGATATCAATAGACTGCCAAGGTTCTTCTTGATTTTCGGGATCGTAAATTTCCACCAGAGTACTAATAATCTGTGATGGGGAAATTGTGAGTCCTGAGAAGGAAGCTATTTTCCCATCAGCTAGAGGGACAAGGGTAGGATACCAGTGACCATCCTCTGTTAAACCTATGTTTTCCCAAGGATCGTTTTTCTTTTCCTCTTCCCAGTGAAAAATATTGGCATTTCTCGATCCTTCAAACTTTACACCAGGGTAGTATCTTCGAGTACCTCCGACAAATAGTACATCTCCGTTGGGTAGGTGCAAATGACCAGAACAGAAAAGGTCATTTATTTCACCGTTGACTATAGCATCGGGGGATGAAATGCGCTCGAATGGGGATTTGGTGAAGTCTGGAGCGGAATTGTTATAGAAATCGGAATAGGAAGGGTCAAATATGGAAGTGTTGTCAACTACTTCATTATCACCATTATTAATATCGTCTTCGATGTAGCCATCTGCTGTAACGTGATTGCGGTTACTGCTACCATTGACAATTAAAACTTTTGAGTTTGGTAATAGAACTGTGTGGACAGCTTGCATCCGATCCTTTTCTTCGGGCATTGGTAACATATACCAAGCACCCATTTCTGTCGGACAACCTTCGTAGGCTAACAGTTTATCCTTTAGGGTGTTTCGCAGTTTAGTTTCCAGCTCGCTAGGAGGTCCCATGCAAATTGAATCTGAGGAGGCTTCCTCCCCATCAGCTAGGGCATAACTCCAATCACAAAAGATCACTGCAACTGTCAAGACAAAGATTGCCAAAACCTTAATTAGTTTGTTCTGCGTCTCGATCATAAATTTTTCTCTATTCATAAATTATTGTGACAGATTTAGTAACAAAGCCCACAAAATAAGTAGATAGACAAAATCATTTACTGTATTTTGTTTGTTAGTATGATGGTCTAATCGGAAATTCAGCCTCTTGCTTATAAAATTAATGAAATTAATTTTGTCCAATTACTCACTCATAAGGAATTACTTTAAGCGATCGCTATCAGTAGATATGACTCAGAAGAAGACTATCAGATAAATCCATAAATTACAAAAGGGTTTTTCGAGTACTTGATACATCTATCCAGATGCTTTGCTGAATCTAGGTATCAAAATGAACATTCAATAACTTGAAGTATTGATGATTTAAGAATTTACCAACCATTGGTAAATAAAAATCTAACTCAAAATCAGCCACATTTACCCAAGTACATCACGATTATATCCCTTTTGGTTGAATTTTTTTAAACTTTTTTCTTGTACCTCTACATATCCTTATCTCCGCTTCACTCAGAGGCTATTTGTCAAGGGATTATGAAAAATATTACCTTCTTTAGTTGTGCTAATCTTCGGAAAGCTAAAGAATAAATTAAGCGATCGCGATCTACTTGAAAGTTATCTCTTTGGTCTTCTTGATTTAACTAGGTGAGCGAGAAGTCCCCAGTGCTGTTTAGCCTGGGGATGAGAGCGATCGCCCCCTGAACGGTTACGTTGAAAAAAATATCTTCAAGAAACCAAGAAGATTTTATTAAACTCAATTTAGTTAAAAAATTTCCTTTGTACAATAAAGAAGGAGTTTATGATTGTTCAAAAATAATCGATTGGTTTTATCAACAAACCTTAACTATTGCCAAAAATTTTGATTTAAGAAATGGCAATACAGGTTACCAAGATTTGCTCAATGGGCATACTGAAAACTGATGATAGGGTTTTTTGATCTGCTCTTGAAAGGTTAACTCATATCTTGCACCAGTACAGAAGTACTGGTGCAAGATGTGAGTATAGTCGGAGACAATGAGTAGATTGTTGGGTTTCGCTTCCTCAACCCAACCTACAATATCTATTGAAGTTTATAGTATGATTATTATTCAGCTATAGACTCTCAAAACTTATTAGATTTACACAACTGACTATACTAATCAAAAATAATTGTTATGTAGAATTTTTATTAAACTTATCTTTGGTATACTTGGGTGTTTGAATTTCTGGAACTTCTTGAAAGTTATCTAGATGTATCGGCATTCTTGTAGCCATAAATAATTGCCGTCTACGATGTTTACTTGGGGTTTCCAGAAAATCTGTATGATTGATAGTGCCAGTGTATTCATAAATGTGGGGAATACCGGAGACTTGCAGCATTTTTAGTAAACAATTGCGACTAGGAAGCATGGCATAGTGAGTTAATCCTTGGGTTTCATTCTTTCCTTCTTCGATTAGCCAGGTAATTGGTTCACTATTAGGGATAATAATACTTTCAACTAATAAAACTTTTTGGGTTAAAGCCGCCACATTTCTCACTACTCTAAAGGGATTTTCTGTGTGATAAATTAAGCCTAAGCATAAAACTAAATCAGAGGTTTGACACTTAGACATGGCTGTTTTTGATTCAGCATCTACTTGTAAAAATTGCGCGTTTTTCACTCTAGATTGAGCCGCAGTAATTAATTCTTCTCTTCCATCGATGCCTTGGACTTGTAACCCTAACTCTACTAATTTAGCAGCAAACCAGCCTGGACCACAACCTACATCTAAACAGGTGGATAAAGAAAATTCAGGTTGATTTGACAGTTGTTGCAGTATTTCACTGACTGCTTGCCAACGCGCCTGATTTATAGAAATATAATATTCTTGATCAAATAGCATTTAGTTTAGGAAAATATAGCGCTCTAGCTTCGTAGAAGCTAAAGTTAATATATCATAATTTATTATAAATTCTGAAAAGATTACTAATAATGCTTAACTTATCCCCACAATTAGTTGAAATTGGAGATGTTCAAATTAACTATGTAAAAGCAGGAAATGCTTCTGAAGTGGTTTTACTACTGCATGGTTACCCTCAAAACTATCAAATGTGGTCTAAAATTTTACCTGATTTAGCTAAAGAGTTTACGGTTATAGCTACTGATTTAAGGGGTTATGGGGATAGTTCTAAACCTAGCGGTAATCAGAATCATAGTAACTATTCTAAGCGGGTTATGGCTCAAGACCAAGTAGCAGTTATGTCTAAATTGGGTTATGAGCAATTTTACCTAGTAGGTCATGATCGCGGCGCTAGAGTTGCCCATCGTTTAGTTTTGGATTATCCCCAAAAAGTTAAGAAATTGGCCCTTTTAGATATTTTACCTACTTATGATTTATATAAAACTACTGATCAAGAGTTTGCTACTGCCTATTATCACTGGTTTTTTCTGATTCAACCCTATCCTTTTCCTGAAACTCTCATTGGCGCTAATCCTGACTACTTTTTGGATTTTTGTCTCCAGAGTTGGAGTAGAATACCTAATGCTTTTGATGCTGAGGCATTAGCTTCATATCGTCGTTGTTTTCGAGACCCTCGTACTATTCATGGTACCTGTGAAGACTACCGCGCGGCTAGTACTATAGATTTAGAACACGACCAAAAAGGCGATCGCCTGATTACTTGCCCTCTACTGTTACTATGGGGAGCACGAGGTATAATTGGCCGTAAATACGATGTTTTAGAGGTTTGGCGTCAACAGGCTACCAATCTCCAGGGAAAAGCTCTTAATTGTGGTCATTTTCTCCCTGAAGAAGCCCCCCTAGCTACTTATTCAGAATTAACTGCTTTTTTGAGAGGGTAATTGAGCGAAATTTTCTGTAAATACTTTTATTTCCATATTCTCATCTTCACGCATTCCCAGGGAACGTTTGACTTCTCCTAGATATAGGGGTTTTGATACTCCAGACTCTGGATGAGTTACTGTTCTAATTTTTATAGTTAATTTATTCTCAGGACCACTTCTACCATAGGAGTATAAATCACTAGCTGCTTGGCGTAAAGTAGCTTCTACTTCCGTGGGAGTAACTTCGTTGGGAATAGCAACTACTGCTCTATCTCCCCCATTATCATAAACTAAACTAAAGCGTACTGCCCCAGGAATAACTGTTCGAGTCGTTAATCCTAAACTCAAACCAAATAAACCTACAGTTAATACGGCCATAAATCCTGTTATCCCTACTAAACGAAAGCGAAACCCCCAACCTGCTATTAGGGCGATAATTGTTAATCCTAAACACGCTAAGGTCAAAATTCCTGACCATTGAGTATAAATGCTTAAATCAGTAGGCAAGTTAAGATCCATTTGTATTTCGACTAATTTTTTCTTGGTACTCAGGCATTTTATCAAAAATTGAAAGTGTTCGACACTCTATAGTAAATCTGGTTATGACTTTCATTTTGAATATAATAATTACCAAATGCTTGACAAAGAATTTTTTTTATTTTTGCTTAATCTTAATTTATTACCCACAGACTATCGACAACCAGGCAAATTAAGTATTGTAATTTTACGAGTATTAGGGGTAACCTGAATCCAGCCTACATCTTTAAGACGATGAACCAAATTAGATATAGTTACCCCTAATTCTTCTGCCGCTTGATACAAATGCCGCCAATTCTCTAAATTTTTATCTCTCACTGCTAAATCTAACTGATTTCTCGGCATCAATAAACAGGTGGCGAAATACTGCGCTTGCCATTCCCTGCCGCCTTGGCTTTGCTGACTTCTACAAATTAAACGGGAAGTAGTAGGAATCATTCCCTGTTTACTTAGCTGTAAATAATCTTTCACAGCCTTATGATTAATATGAAGTACCCAATGTCCTACCTCGTGGGCAATTGTTGATTCTCCAAAACCACCCTTTAGTTGAGGTATATTCTCATTAATCTCAATCAACTTTTTTAAGGGCAGAATTCTCGCCGCAATCATCCCCTCTTCATCAGCGTCAATTTTATCCCAGACTATGTCTAATCCTAAAAATTCAGCCACCCTACTACTATCTAAAGGCCACTTCGGTACATATTTAGAGTCTTTAGCCATATTTATCAAAATCTGATTGGCGATCGCCTCTATTTCTTGTTTCTTTCTATACCGGAATTTATGGATTAAATTCATCTTTCTATTTACATTCTTTCTTTACATGTTTTTTTGAGCTTTTTTAAACACTTCTTGGGCAAATTTCGGATTCTCTCGCATTCTTCTAAACAATTTCGGCATATCCTTATAGTTTTCTTTCAGAAAATCCTCTTCTTGCTGGGGAATACGTCCTGCTAAAAAGATTAATTCCTCTTCATCTAATTCTAGATGACGGGCTATTTTGCGAATTACTTCCTCCTTAGGCGCATATTGGGCACGATCATTCTCTAATTTAGATACGTATGTGAAATCTTGCCCGATTAAATCTGCTAACTCCCTTTGACTATAACCTTTATTTTTTCTCGCTGTCTTGATTAAATCGCTAAAACGCTCTCTCACTTTTACTTTTCCTAGTCTTTTATTAATTATTTTAAATAATCTTGACGAACAAGTCAACTCTGATTATTATAGTATTGTTGAAGAAAAAATCAATTGAGCAAAATAGCCATGACTCAAACTCCGGTAAAAGATACCAAAGCAGAAATCATCGAATCATTTGCAAAACTCCTAGGGGAATATCAAAAAAGCGATTCCAAAGTATCCACCAAAGAAGAAGCAGCAGAAAAAGCGAAAAACCAAGAACTATTAAATACGGTAGCTGACTACACTATTAATAACATAGTTAACAGCTTAGCATCTCTACAGTTAGATTTTGGCAATATAATTAACGAACTATCAGAACGTCTAAGCAACCAATCATCTAAACTAGAAGAATTGCAAAAGGCGATCGCTGTTGAAACAGAAAACCTAGAACAAATCAAAAAAATTCGTTTAGCAGCAGATGCCTTAGATATACTGACACAAGAACATCAAGAGAAACTCAAAAACTTAGAAAATCGAATAAACGAACAAAGAGAAGCCTTAATCAAAGAACAAGAATCAACCCGTAAAGCATGGGAAAAAGAAGCCGAAGAATTCACCGCAAGAATTACTGAAGAACAAGAATTATTACAACAAACCCGTGAACAAGAAAAAGCCGACTTACTCTATTCCATAGAAAGACAGCGAAAAATGGAGACAGATGAATATAATGAAACCAAACGTAACCAAGAAAGAGAACTACGAGAAACGAACCAAAACAAACAAAAAGGATGGCGTGAAAGAGAAAAATATCTAGCAGATAATCAAGCTGACTTTGCCGCAAAAGAGAAAGAAGTAGAAGGATTTGAAGAAGCCTTAAACAAAGCTTACAACGATGCCAAAGGCGAAGCAATCAAAGATGCCGAAAGAGATATCAAAGTTAAAACAGATTTACAAGAAAAAGAATGGGAAAGCTTAAAACAAGGCTATGAACTAAAAATAAAATCTCTAGAGAATACTCTAGAAAAGCAAATAGAAGAAATAGCCGAATTGAATACTCAACTGCAAGCAACCAATAATCAAGCACAAAATCTTGCCCTTCGCGCTTTTCAATCTCCCGCTAATACTAACTAAAAATCAAACAGAGAGAGAGAATAACCATGACAATTAATTCTAAAAATACCAAAGCACAAATACTAGAAGCATTTCAAGAGTTAAAAAAAGAAAAACAAGAACTAGAAACAGAATTAAAAAAATTAGAAAAGCAAAAATCAACAGCCACCAACTCTAAACCCTCTCAAAATACTCCTAAAACAATGAATCAAACAAAAGTAGAATCAAGTGATATTAATCAAACTCTAGAAAGCTTAGAAAAGCTGAAACTAAATTTTGGAGGAACAGTTAGTAACCTTTCAGAAAGGCTAATCGCCGAAGCAACTCAACTAGGGAGATTGCAAGAATCACTAACAACCGAGAAAGAACAATTAAAAGAATTACATCAACTAGAAACTATTACAGAAGATACTCTAGATGAATTAATTGAAGCTTATCAAGAAAGTGATAAAACTTTTAAACAAGAACTAGAAGAACAACAAGAAACTTTACTTCAAGAAATTCAAGACTTACGTAAAGCTTGGGAAAAAGAAAAAGAAACATACAATAGACAACTAAAAGAGAGAAATAATAACTATCAAAAAAATAAAGCTAGAGAAGCTGAGGAGTACGAATATAGCTTACAATTAGAGTTTGAATTAAGTGAAGAAGAGTATGGACAGAATAAGAAAAATCTCTACAAAGAGTTAGCAGAAATAAAAGAAGTGCAAGAAAAAGAATGGAAAGAAAGAGAAGAAAAACTAGCAGAGAGAGAGAAAAAATATGCAGAATTGAAACAAAAAGTTGAAGAATTTAAAACAAAACTAGAAGAGAAGAAAAAACTAGGTAAAGAACAAGGAAAAGGGATTGGCTACTATCAAGCTAAAATTAAAGCAGATTTACGCAACAAAGAAATAGAAGGAGAAAAACAAAACTATCAACTAAGAATACAATCTTTAGAAGAGAGTATTGCAAGTCAACAACAACGGATTCAAAGCCTATCTAAACAGTTAGAATCAGTACAAAAACAAGTACAAGATTTAGCAGTAAAAGCGATTGAAGGAACTTCTAATCGTAATTCCTTTGAAGCTATGAGAGAAATTGCGGTAGAACAAGCGAAAAATTCACAGAAAAATAAGTAAGTCATAAAAGGGAACTCCAGAAAACTCAGACCCTCGCATCTTTACCCAAAGTTACTGGTTGTGGTTGAGTAATGAGTAATGAGTAATGAGTAATGAGTAAGAGAATTAATGCGATCGCGCTTAAAAATTGATTCTCCCTTGTCGGCCAATTTCTGTACTTTTGTTTTGGTGGAAGATATGAGGAAAAGGCAATTCTGGAGCTTTCAAGGGCCCTGGGGGCAGGGCTGTTTTATTCTAAAATTTTGTCGTAAGCTAGAAGCTAGACACAACAAAAGTTGACGCTCTTTTTAGCTATTATTAGAAAAAAGGGGATTTATTATTAGCAAAAAATCCCCTCTCCCGTGCTCCGGTGCCCCCGTGCTCCGGTGCTCCTCCTCACCATTTTCTTTGTCAAGAACAAAACAGCCCTGGGCCCTGGGGGGGCTTGTGGTCACTCCTTAAGTATTATTTCTCAAAGTTCCCCTCGGAAAGCTTTTTGTAGTAGAGAGTTAAATACTTCTTGATCTTTTTCTCTTGCCTTCTTTTGATGATTTTTAATTCTATCAATTTGTCCCATCACCTGAACAAATTTTTCTTGTAAATATAAAGGTGGTATGATTATCTGAAAATTGCGAATCATAGTGAGATTTAGATTAGGTTGATTTCCACCTCTTCCTAAATCTCGCAATCTATTATAAGACAATTTTATATATGTCCATAAATAATCAGTTTTTATCTTGTCAGAGGGTAAAATTGCAGCACAAGCTTGATTTGTCGCTGATTCTATGCCAAGTTTAGCAGAACGTCCTCGGGTAGCACCTTGACCATACATGGCTACTATCAAAGTTTCTTGAGGAAATATTTTGCAATTACTTGTATTTAGTCCCTCTTTAGTTAATTTTTCCTCTGTGTCTTTGATGATGTCGCCTTTAACTTCTGTTGTTTTAACCCAGCAAATATCTCCATGATAAAAATTGTTATTTTCACGACTTGGCGTTCCACCAGTTTCAACTCTAGTTATCTCTCCTATGGTTTTTACTTCCCACGCCTGAGGATTGGTAACAGGATCGCCAAACATATCCAGAAAGAGCGATCGCCACAACTCCTCAGTTAACTTTATTGCCTCCTGGCCCTTGCGTCGTATTTCCTCTGCTTTATCTAGTATTGCGGCTAGGCGTTTTTGTTCTTCTAGAGGAGGTAGGGGTATTTCCAAGTTTCTCACAAATGTAGCTGATAAATTCTTTTGTGTAACACCTTGAGCTTGAAATAAAAATAGCTTTTTTTGAGAAAGCATCCAATAGTAAATATAGCGATTAAATAGCTTTTGAGTATCTTTAACTTCTATGCCCAAAATAGCTTGATTAGTACTCAAATCCCTTCCTGCAAAAGCCATTTTGCCCACTGAACCATACATAGCAAAAAGCAAAGTTCCTTTTTTAAAAACTCGATTACGAATTGCTTTTAAACCTTGTTGAGTAATTGTTTCTTCTGTGGAAATAAGAGTGCCATTACATGCTTCTATATCCGAAATTTTAGCCCATGGGATACTTCCTCCATAATTATCAGCATTTTTTCTTGAAGGAGTCCCACCACTTTTAATCTCGCATAAATCACCTAATAAAAGATATTGCATCACCCATTCATTATATAGATAAAGCATTGACGGCGGCGGCGGCCATGGCACTTCCCCCTCGTCTACCATGTAAAGTAATAAATGGAATCTCAAAACGATGACTAGCTAAAACTAATTTAGAGGTGGCCGCCCCCACAAAACCCACAGGAAAGCCTAAAATAACAGCAGGTTGAGCTTCTCCTGCTTCTAACAATTCTAGTAAATGAAATACTGCTGTAGGGGCATTGCCAATCACCACTACAGCCTGATGTAAATAGGGTTTCCAGAGTTCTACTGCCGCAGCGGTGCGAGTATTATTAATAGTTTTAGCAATTTCTGGGACTTTTTCGTCATTGAGAGTACAAATAACTTGATTATTCTTGGGTAAGTTTTTAGTAATAATGCCATGGGCTACCATTTGAGTATCACAGAGGATAGGATTACCCTGCTTTAAAGCTTCACGTCCAACCCTTACCGCCTCTGGTGACGCTTCTAGATCCTTGACAATATCTAGCATACCAGAAGCATGAATTAAACGTATAGCCACCGGAACTAAGTCAGGAGATAGAGAAGTTAAATCAGCTTCAGCACGAATTAAAGCAAAGGATTCCCGGTAAATTTCTTGGCCGTCACGAAGATAGTCCATAGGTAGGTAAAAAACGAGGTTTTATTATTGGGCACAAGTTTACTGGTGGGTAACAAAGGCGATGGGCTAATAAACTGCCAACCTTGCTGGATGTGAATTTCAGATCCCAAGTGCAGTTGCAGTAAATTTACCCATCTCTTAAATTCTTAATCTTGATTTAAATTATCTGGAAAATTACGTTGAATTTGCTCTGCTTCTGGACAATCCTCGGCTATAAATAATTCTGAATTAATTTTTGATACTGAGGCTAATTTTTGGGTAATTGAGCCGATGCTTTCCAAACGAAACATCTCTTCCCAAGAGCTAATTTCTTCTTCATCTTCCGTTTCATAGCGAATAGTAACTAAATCCCCTTCTAGAGATATAATTTGGGCTGCCTCTATCCAACGTTGCTGATCCCGCAAGAAGATGCTGATTTCTCGCCCGTCTGTACAGAGTTGATAGATCTTGCGGTGTAGCATAATTTTATCTCTCCTCTCATTATCTAGTTATTATGTTTACTTACTTTAGCTGGGCTATTCTACTCTTTTAGTATATATGAGTTTCAACTAAATTTTAGTTGTTTCTATGACTATTGTGGCATAAATCTGATTTTTTTTCTCTCAGCTACCAATATATTAGACTAAATTCAATTCTCCTGTTGGTTGAACTAATCTCATGATTTGCTGACTTACTACTACTGGTTGTTCTAGCATTGCTAAATGTCCACAATCATCAATGGGAAAGACATTGTTGATATTGTTTTGAAACAGGCGATGAAAACTAGCCAAATGCTCTACATATTTCATTTCCATAATTTTATCTTTAGTACCCGCTAAAAAATATACTGGCTGCTCTATTTGCGATACAATTTGCGGTAATAGGTGAACTTCATTTTCTGTAGTAGTATCCATTAAACTTTTTATAGCAGCCTGTTGATCTGCCTTGAGAAAGTCTAAAAGACGTTGTTTTCCCCAATGACGCGCTATGGGATTGGCTACCATTGCCCTGGCAAAAACTAAATCCATCAGGGGTAAATAAGCTAACCATTGAGGACGTCGTTTCACAATTTGCACACCAGCTTTACGGAAACGTTCAAATTCTTCTTTGAGATAAATTCCTCCGCCGGAGTTTAGGCAAATCACCCCATTTACTTGCTCACTACAATATCTTGCACCCCAAAGAGCAATGTTACCGCCGAGGGAATGTCCAATTAACCAGGCAGATTCAATCTCTAATTTTTCGATCAAAATGGACAAATCCTGCGCATAAGACGCAAGGTTATAACTTCTGTGACTACTCTTCGGACAAGATGATTCTTGAGATTCACCAAAACCTCGTAAATCGTAGACTAAACAGGAATATTGAGGCGAAAGTAAATCAATTAATGGTTGCCAATAGCCGCGACTCAAAAGCCAACCATGAATAAATATTAAGACAGGGTTTTTGTTATGGTTTGCACTCACTGTCAAATCATAAGCATGAGTTACCCCAAGTATGTCAATCTTTCCCATCTGGTTATTGATTTGTTAAATGCTACTCTAGACCTATATCTATGGTAGCAAAAATTACCACTTTGTTTTTGATATTATTGGATTTTCCCTATTTGTATAGATCTTGTACTCATATCTTGCACTCCTAAAAAAGTACTAAATAGGGTACGGGTGAAAAAGTAAGTTTTGGTGAGGAGAAAGGCAAGAGAGGCACCGAGGCACGGAGGCTCCGAGGTAATAATGATTTATGAATTTTCGAGTAGTAGGTTGGGTTGAGGTAACGAAACCCAACAATTTACCTCCCCAGTCTCCTACTATTATGTGTTGGGTTGCAAGACTCTATTTAAGATAACTTTTAATCTGATCTGCCCAGAGTAAATACCCTTTGCTACTCAAATGAATACCATCTAGAGTATATTGGGTATCTAGTTCGTCTTGGGTATTAATAAAGTGAGGATAAAGATCAATATAGTTATAATTAAACTGTTTAGCCATAAGGGCTAACTGTTGATTTATTTCTCTGACTTGCTGGTTATCTCCTTTAAAACGGGAAAAATCAGTATTATTTACTGGTAAGAGACTCTGAATGTACACTTGAGTTTGAGGACTATTTTTCTGTAAATAATTAAGAATGTATAAATAATTATCAAGTATTTCTTGGGTTTTCCTATTTTTCAACCAAATATCATTGATTCCAATCATTAAAAAAAGTTTCTGGGGTTGAGTTGCGGCAATTTTATCTATTCGCTTCATTACTCCTGTTGTGGTATCTCCGCTTATCCCTCGATTTTTAAGATTAGCTTGTCCGAGTAATTCATTCCATTCTCCTTGTTCGGTAATACTATCTCCTAAAAAAACAACACTATTATCTCTAGATGGTAGTAAACTGAATTGTTCCATTTTCATATCATAATAGGAAAGTCGCGGAGGAGAAGATTCAGGGGTAGAAGATTCCACGGAGGCAGAGGTAGTCAAGTCAGCAAATCTTTTAACTAAGTAAGATATACCTCCCCGACGAGCTATCCAAATCACTGATAAGCTAACTAAGAATATATTTAAACTTATGGAACTCAGTAAAATTAATCTATACTTGGTGAACATTGAATGAATTAAAATTAACTAACTAATTATGGTCAATGTTAGCAGTATAATTTTAGCAGGTGGCAGAAGTACTCGTATGGGAAAAGATAAAGCCTTGATTACTATTAAAGGCCAACCTCTGCTCCCAAGAACCTTTTCTCTGGTTAGTATGTATGTAAAAGATGTCTACGTAGTTACCCCTTGGCCAGAAAAATACCAGTCTATTCTTCCTTCTAATTGTAAATTAATCACAGAAGTTTATTTAGTTCCAGGGGAAACAAATGGCCCTTTGGTGGGATTTACCCAAGGATTAGCTCAAGTTAATACAGATTGGGTTTTATTACTCGCTAGTGATTTACCCGGTTTAAAAGCTGAGGCGATCGCCTCTTGGCTGAAATTACTCCCTCATACTCCAGCACAGGCGATCGCCCTTTTACCTAAAACTAATTTTGGTTGGGAGCCTTTAATTGGTTTTTATCGTCGTGATTGTCTACCACTTTTACAGCAATTTATTACTCAAGGCGGCCGTTCTTTTCAAATTTGGTTAAATAATCAAGAAGTTGCTGAACTTGCGGTTTCTCATCCTCAACTATTGTTTAATTGTAATACCCCAGACGATCTCAATCAGTTTCACAACTATTTAACTAAAGAATCATAGTTAAATTTGCTGTTGCATCATTTTGTCTACTGCTTCGGCAATTTGATCTGGTTGAATAATAGTTAATCTTTCTAAATTGCCGTTATAGGGTGTAGGAATATCTTGGGAAGATAAACGAATTATGGGAGCATCTAATTCATCAAATAATTGTTCATTGATGAGTGCCACTAATTCTGCACCTATTCCTCCAGTTTTCATACATTCTTCCACAATAATCACCCGGTTAGTTTTACGAATTGATTCCCCAATAGTCTGCATATCTATAGGTTTTAAGGAAATTAAATCAATGATTTCCGGGTCATAACCTTGTTTTTCTATTTCCTTGAGGGCTTGTACACAATGATGACGCATTCTTGAGTAAGTTAGAATTGTGACATCTTTACCAGGTCTTACAATTTCAGCTTTATCTAGGGGTATTAAATATTCTGTATCTGGTAAGTTTTCTTTGAGATTGTATAACAATACGTGCTCAAAAAATAGCACCGGATTTTCGTCTCTAATTGCTGATTTTAGTAAACCTTTAGCATTATAGGGAGTAGAACAGGCTACTATTTTTAATCCAGGGACTGCATGAAAATAGGCTTCTAGTCTTTGGGAATGTTCTGCACCTAATTGGCGTCCAACGCCCCCAGGACCTCTAATTACTAGGGGAATCTTAAAATTTCCTCCCGAAGTATATCTCAACATACCCGCGTTGTTAGCGATTTGATTAAAAGCTAACAACAAAAAGCCCATATTCATTCCTTCGATAATCGGTTTTAAACCAGTTATAGCGGCACCTATTGCTAGACCGCTAAAGCTATTTTCAGCGATTGGGGTGTCTAAAAGACGCAATTCACCATATTTTTTATATAAGTCTTTGGTGACTTTATAAGAGCCACCATAATGCCCAACATCCTCTCCTAAAACAAATACGGAATCATCTCGGGCCATTTCTTCGTCAGTAGCTTCGCGAAGAGCGTTAAAAAAGAGAGTTTCAGCCATATCACCATTTAATAAAGCAACAATTATAATATCATATCCCTATGCTGAGTAAAAGTAATAATTGATATATAGAGTTATTCAATCAGTAATGAATTTTGAATAAGTAGGGCGCAAGCATAAGGGTAAGGACCTCAGATCTTGCATCTTTACCCAAAGTTACTGGTGGGGGTTAAGTAATGAGTTAAAGAATTAATGCTCAACGCTTAAAAATTGATTCTCACCTGTTGGCCAATTTCTGTACTTTTGTACTTGCGTGCAAGATATGAGCAGAAGGCAGAAGGTATAGCAATGACCAAATAGATGTTTACAGTTATTATGAAAAGCCCCCCTTGTTAAGGGGGGTTGGGGGGATCTGTAAATATAAATATTGTTAACACTACAACGCTCATTGCTATAATAATAATTTATGAATTTTTGAGTAATCAAACCAAAAAAAGCTCTTTTCTTGACAAAAAATAGCCTCAAATCTATATCTAATCTAGATTTTGTATTTATTCAGCAAGCCCTAAGTATATATTAAGCGCTCAAGGAGGGCGCAAGCATAAGGGTATGGGCGCAAGTATGAGCGCCCCTACTACTTTAATCTTTTTTTAATTAGCTACATTCTTACTAAAATAAGCATCTACTGGATAAGCTGGTACACGGTTACTGTAATCTGTTTTTTGTCCAGTTATATTCACTGCAATAGGTTCAAATGCTTGTGAGTTTAAATTGCGACTATGAATAGGTTTAGTTTGTTCACCACGGAAGTAGGCTTGAGTTCCAATTAGCGCTGCTGCTGTCCATCCAATTACTACTACTGCTATTAATGCTGCTGTAAACATATTTTTTTCTCCTTTAGTTTTCTCTTATATAAATTAATGTAACAATTATATTAAGTTTTGTCAACTTCGCTTTACAAATATTTTAAAATAACTAATTAACCAATAAATCATATTTAAGTTAGTAGGGTGTGAAGTGCGCGAAGCGCGTAACGCACCGAGAGCACCGGGAGCACCGGGAGCAAAGGGAGTAATACTCGCATCTGGTTTACAAAACCCCTTTATTTTTTCACTTATGAAAAACCTTAAAAGCCTTTCTCTCTCTACTCTCTGCGACCGTGCTCCCTGCTTGATCCTCGTCATTACATGAGGAGTACGAAATAATTAATGGTGCGTTACACTTCGTTAACGCACCCTACCCAATTACTATTTTTTCTCCTTTAGTATTGAGTAGGGTGTGAAGTGCGCGAAGCGCGTAACGCACCGAGAGCACCGGGAGCAAAGGTAGTAATACTCGCATCTGGTTTACAAAACCGCTTTATTTTTTCACTTATGAAAAACCTTGAAAGCTTGTCTCTCCCTGCTTACTCCTCGTCATTCTATGAGGAGTATGAGACAATGAATTGATATGATTCAATAATCCAAGAGGAAAATCTAGCAATCAATCTAGCTGATTTTTGAAGTGCGGAATGTAAGATTTAATTAAACAAGATATGGGGGCAAGCATTAGGGGTAGGGGCGCAAGGCTTGCGCCCCTACAAGGTTATGGTTACTATATATTGTTATTGATTGTGGCGCGATCGCTTTACCTCTCGCTGAGGGATTGGTCTGTCTTAAACGAGGTTTTAGAATGATTTTTAGTATAATTTGCTACTTTTTTTCTGTGGGTTAGCTTTTTCTCAAGGAGAAAATTATCTTTTTTCTCTCTTTTCTTCTTTTCACTTCAGATGTGACTAACAGGTAATGAAACGCCAAAAGCCTTATGCTTTCGTTATATTTTCTTTTTTTAATAAAAAGAAAATTCCCCTGATTCCCTTATATGTTATAGTCTAGAGAAGAGAAAAGAATACCACCTCCCAATAACCACACCAAGCCCCCAAATACCATACCCACCCGGGAGGTGTGCTAGAGGAGAAGTTGTATTGAAAGTTAGCTCTGAGTAAGATAGCAATGTACTATTTTTTCCCCATCCTATGCGATCGCTAAACTTATAATATACTGCTGGGTCATATTCTCCTGGAGTTCCACCGCATTCAATCCAAATTTGCTTTTGTACAGAAAAGCCGAAATGACCGTTACTATATTTTACCCATAATTGGTCCATTATTTTTAATTCTGAGGGAGGAAAATTCCGACAATCGTCCTGATTTAGATAACCCCGTGATTCTCTACCCATAATTTTTAACATTAACCTTCCTGTCTCTTCATCTGCTTCTCGCCAATTTTCCCTAGCCAGCAACTGCTCTAATTTAGTATAATCTATACCTCGTTGACTCTTAATTGGAGATGTTTGATTTTGATTACTCAAATTTCTGGGACTATAGGTTTGATGATTGATATTTATCCTTGGTGGAGTTGATACCTGCTGAGGTTGTAAATCACTTAGTACCTCTTTAGCTGTAGCATAACGTTTTTTTGTAGCTGGTTCTACTAATTTATCTAAAATCTCACCTAATTTTGCATTTACTGGGTTATTTACCAAATAATCTCGCCAACACCAGCTTAATTCTCCGAGATCATACAATTCAAATGGACTTATTTGAGTCAATAAGTATAAACAAGTTACCCCTAAACTATATAAATCGCTGTTTTCTTTCGCCTTACCCCGTGCCTGTTCTGGTGCTACATATTCTGCTGAACCAATTACAGTACCTGTAACGCTTAAAGAAGTTATTTTTATTTCTTTGGCGGCACCAAAATCTACTAATACTAACTTGCCATCACTTTTTCTTTTAATGATATTTTCTGGTTTAATATCTCTATGGATTACTCCTTGACTGTGGGCAAAATCTATCACTGTGAGTAAGTCTTTCAGTAATTGTTTAATCTGACTTTCATTGAATACTCCCTTGGTTTCTAATTCTTGGGCTAAATTATTTCCTTCGATATACTCTTGTACTAAATATTGTCTTTCAGAATGGGTAAAATAGGCTAAAAGTTCTGGTATTTGAGGGTGTTTACCTAATTCATCTAGGAGTTTGGCTTCTTGCCGAAATAGTTGGGCTGCTTTTTCTACTGTATCAGTTCCTTGGTCGGCAGGAAAGAACTGTTTAATCACACAATAGGGTCGAGATGGTTTATCTTCATCTATAGCTAAAAAGGTTTTACCAAAACCCCCTTGTCCAATTAGTTTTAAAGGCCGATAACGTTCTCTCAGGAGTAGAGTCTCACCGCATTTTTGACAGAATTTACTAGTTTGGGGATTAACAGCGAGACAATTAGGATTAATACACTGATTCATGATAGCTATAGCCTTTTTAAGGCTGGTGAGGTACAAAGGTTATCCTTTTGAGGCACCGAGGCAGAAGGCAGGAGGCACCGACTCAGATCTTGCATCTTTATCCAAAGTTACTTGTGGTGGTTGAGTAATGAGTAATGAGTAATGAGTAATGAGTTAAAGAA
>NZ_JALKVM010000039.1:0-4042 GCF_057440575.1 Johannesbaptistia floridana | reverse complement strand
CACCGCCACCGCCACCGCCACCGCCACCGCCACCGCCACCGCCACCGCCACCGCCGCCGCCACCGCCACCGCCATAACTCCCACCGTTATAACTTTTACCGCCGCTACCGCTCAACGTTATAAAAATAATAAAAAGAAGTGAAAAGGACATAACCTCCAACAACATAGAAAGAACATTAGTAATCCAATTAACAACAAAATCAACAGCATTCATATCTCGTTTATCTTTTTGCCAATTGGGAAGTTGAGTATTGATAATTTTATGAGGAAAAATAATACGTACCTCCATTTCTTGTTGAGGTTGTAATGGTTGAAGAGCAATATAGCGAACAGTTCGAGAATCAATTTGCTCTGATGAAGTCGGTACCCCATAACTTCTAAAACTAATAATTTTATTAGCTAGAGATTCAGGTAATTTGATTGTTACTTGTGATTTGAGAATAGGAGCACTGCGGTCTGGAAAAATTGCTTTCCAATAAACTCCATCTCCCTCTTTGTCTATGTGTAAGCCTCCAACAACTCGATATTTAATTTCAAAAATATGTTCTTCTGGTGGATTAAGAGAATGTTGCCATCTAATCCACATTTTGTTATTTTTTATCCCAGTTTGTGTAGCTAATTGCTGCTCATTTTCAAAAACAGCTATATCAGTAATTTTATCCACTTTATCTAAAGGAATATAACGATAACGCTGATGAGAATGCGCCTCAGTAAAAACATATTTTTGAGTTTCTGAAATGAGCATATCTCCATTATTTTGAACATCAATATTAACATTAATATAGTCCCAATAAAAAGGAGATGATGTATTTTGAGCTAGTGTATTGTTTCCTAAGAAAATATATAAACTACTCAGCAAACTTAAGAAAAAACACAGAATAATCTTACTATTTCTTTTGACAGAATACATGGGGCTGACTCCTATTTTGTTTTGATAATAAAACCAAGAAATTTTTTAGACGAAATCAATTTATGTTGCTAATTTTTAGCAACATAACTTTCATCTGTTAAAACAAGATACCCTTAGAAAACAATACGTAATGCACAACAGATATCAACAAACTCAACATAACTAGAACTAAACAAGCAATAGCGATAAAAACATCAGTCATTTGTTGCTTTTTTTGAGGATTTAGCCAAGGTAAATAATAGGTAGATAGATAGCCTCCAATAAAACCACCAAAATGTCCCCAATTATCAATATTTTCTCCTGCGAACCCAATTAAAAAGAAAATAACTGCATAAGTTAAAAAATGGGTTTTAATACTGTAATGACCTGTTTTTTGTCCATAACTGACTAAAGCTCCAAATAAACCAAACACTCCCCCTGAAGCACCAATGCTCAAGGAAGCTCCATGTAATATGTCCGGTAATCCAGGGAAAAATTGTCCCACAAAACTAGTGAACAATGAACTTACACCAATGGCAATGGTATAAATAAGAACAAGACGCGCTGAGCCATACATTTTGGCAACCATAGGACTAAGCTGTCGAATCCACAGTAAATTAAAAGCAATATGAAGAAAGTCACTGTGAAGCCAGCCTGCACTGAGAATAGTCCACCATCGTCCGTATTCAAAGATAGGAGTAGACCCTGTAGCCCCCATAATAAATAAACTCCTATAATTAGGAGATAAAAAAATCAGCTCCTCTGTTTTTCCCAAAATTAGTTGTGAAATACTGATTAATAGGCTAATAACATACAAACCAATACATCCCCAAGTAACAATTGCGCTAAAACCAAAGTCAGAGCTCAATTTTTTCAGGGCACGACTATATCCCCACAAACCTGGATTTTTTATGCCACAATTAATACAAGTTTTAGATTCTACAGAAACCAAAGATTCGCAATTAAAACAGATTACGGCTCCTGTTCTTTGTCTGTTCAACATTTTGCCAATTTCACCTTTGTAATATAAATATTAGGAAAGCTTTTGTACTCAATACGGTTTTTTAAGTAAACCATCCCTGGATAATTGTTAAATCTCAAGCCAGAATCGGAATAGGAACCTTTTCAAGGTATTGCCTAAGGTGGTAACAAATACGCCCTCTTCTAGATGATTACGTGAAGGTATCCAACGACCCCAAAGGATAACTTCTAGATAACTATCATCACTGTGATCAATTTTTATATTGTTGAGCTTTGTATTCTTAATAATTGTTTGAAGTTCAAACAGCAATTGTAAATTTTGAGGTAGCAAAAAAGAAGCACTAATCGGTTCAACAGTTAAGGTTCGGTTCTTCCCAAGCCAAGTTTCTAAAGATTCTCTGAGAAACTCTAAATTAAGATCATTTTCGGTGTAAATCAATTTGAGCATGATTGTATTTCCTCTTGTCGGTGGTAATTAAATCTAAATTGCCAATTTTCTCTTAGTAAAATTTAGGTATTGTTCAACCTTTATATATCCTTATATATCCTTATATCTTCTTGTAGTACTAAAGTACTAAGTTACTGATGCAAGATCTAAGCCCCTTACAGGTCGCGATCGCATTGGGGAGAATGAAAAGGCCCTGCTTACCAAGCTATCCTTTATAAAAAAAGTCAGAGATTATGAGGAGAGCAAAATAAAGTAAGTAGAAAAGCGATCACATCTACCACCAAAAATATGAATGCGATCGCTGTTTTTGTAAGAAATGCGGGATCAGGTGTAAACCCTTTTAAATTAGATGGAGGCGTTGACTCCTCTGAGAAAAAAACTAATGCTAGTTCCGAGGAATCGACATACTTTCCTACTAAAGCTTCACTTTCGTCTTTTTGTATTTTCAGTGTATTTTTCTGTTCTTCTGTGAGCATGAAATATTCTCGCTTTATATGAAATAAGATGAGGGTTTTTGAGTCAGTCTCCCACTTTTACGGGTTCTGTTGCCAAAAAAATAAGCAAAACTATTAGTAGAGTTTTTGGCAAAACTTTCAGAAAATTAACACTATAGATAGCATAGCCAAAAATTTTTGCAACAGAACTGGTAAATGGAAAAAGGTCTTAAATGACTCTATTATCAGGTTATTAGAGTTTTTGCCAGAATTCTTCCAAGTATAGTTGGATCATTTTGTAGCTTTATAGTGCGGCATACACTACAAACCCAGGGCTATTTCGTTCTTGAGAAAGAAAATGGTGAGGAGAAGCACCGGAGCAGGGAGCTTCTGAGCAGGGAGAGGGGATTTTTTGCTAATAATAAATCTCGGATTTATTTTTCTTTTAAAAAACATAGTAAAAAGCTTACTGTTTAAACGTTACATTTTGAAATAAAAAAATGAATGAAATAGCCCTGCTACAAACCCCTATTGACCTCATATCTTGCACCAGAACTTATGTACTAAATTAACCTTGGGAAAAGTTCATTTCTCTTTCGCCTAAGAAAAGTAGCAAAGGTCAACCAATTTTTAAGCGTTGAGCATTAATTCTTTATCTCATTACTTCTTACTTCAAGACTCATCCACTGCAAGTAACTTTTGGGCTTTGGTGCAAAATCTGAGCTCCTGACTAGCATCCCTTCGGGCTCGCCACTAGCTCCATAAGAAATTAGCACTTTTGGGGAGATCGGCGAAACGCTTATTGAGTAAGGATTGTAAAAAGTGCAAGTTACGAGTCTAGGTTCGTAGTTGGACTTTAGTCCAATATATATACCTTCAGCTTTTATCGGGCTAAAGCCCTACTACAAGCCGGCGCGATCGCATTAATTCTTTATCTCATTACTCATTAAGCTTAAACGCATTTAAAATGCGTTTAAGCAGGGAATAGAGAATAGGCAAGCTAGGCAATAGTAAAGAGGTTTTCAAGGGATACCTGGTTTTTTAAAATATTTAATTTAAGTGCATCTTAGCTTACTTCAAAACTCATTACTTCAAAACTCAACCGTATCTCCTCTTGCCTGTTGCCTCTTGCCTTACCTCACAAATAAGTATGTTTTCACCAACAGGATCTGATATTACTCATTACTTCAAAACTCAACCATCACAAGTAACTTTTGGGCTTTGGTGCAAGATCTGAGTCTAAGCTAACCCCATAGAAACAAAACCACCCCAATAGTAAGGATGAGCAAA
>NZ_JALKVM010000038.1:0-4053 GCF_057440575.1 Johannesbaptistia floridana | reverse complement strand
TCTATACTGAAGCCTTGGCAATGAGAAAGCGAATCTATGCCAACCAAGACCACCCCGATGTAGCCACTAGCCTCAATAATTTAGCTCTACTTTACAACTCACAAGGGAGATACCCAGAAGCAGAACCCCTCTATACTGAAGCCTTGGCAATGAGAAAGCGAATCTATGCCAACCAAGACCACCCCGATGTAGCCACTAGCCTCAATAATTTAGCTCTACTTTACAACTCACAAGGGAGATACCCAGAAGCAGAACCCCTCTATACTGAAGCCTTGGCAATGAGAAAGCGAATCTATCCCAACCAAGACCACCCCGATGTAGCCACTAGCCTCAATAATTTAGCAATACTTTACAACTCACAAGGGAGATACCCAGAAGCAGAACCCCTCTATACTGAAGCCTTGGCAATGAGAAAGCGAATCTATCCCAACCAAGACCACCCCGATGTAGCCACTAGCCTCAATAATTTAGCAATACTTTACAACTCACAAGGGAGATACCCAGAAGCAGAACCCCTCTATACTGAAGCCTTGGCAATGATAAAGCGAATCTATCCCAACCAAGACCACCCCGATGTAGCCACTAGCCTCAACAACTTAGCAGGACTTTACGAGTCACAAGGGAAATACAAAGACGCAGAACATCTATATACTGAAGCCTTGGCTATGCATAAACGAATATATCCTAACCAAGACCATCTGAGTTTAGCAACTAGTCTTCATAATTTAGCATATCTTTACAATTCCCAAGGGAGATACGAAAAAGCAGAACCTCTCTATATTGAAGCCTTAGCTATGACAAAGCGAATATATTCAAACCAAGAGCATCCTGATGTAGCCCTTAGCTTAAACGATTTAGGATTACTTTACAGAACACAAAAGAGATATGCCGAAGCAGAACCCCTATTAACTCAAGCCTTAGCTATATATAAACAAATATATTCCAACCAAGACCACCCCGATATAGCAAGAGGACTCAATAATTTAGCAGCATTGTACGAGTCACAAGAAAAATATGCCGAAGCAGAACCTCTATATACTGAAGCCTTGGCTATGTATAAACGAATATATCCCAACCAAGACCACCCAAGTATAGCATTAGGGCTGAATAATTTAGGATTATTTTACTATTCACAAAAAAGATACAAAGAGGCAGAACCCCTCTTAATTGAATCACTAGCTATGTATAAGCGAATATATCCCAACCAAGACCACCGCGATATAGCACGAGGGTTAAATAATTTAGGATTATTTTACTCCTCACAAAAAAAATATACCTCAGCACTTAATTTATTAACTGAAGCTAGTGAGGTAGAAGAAGCAATCATTGCCGAAAACCTTCTGATTGGTTCTGAACAACAAAAAAAACAATTTCTCCACTTATTTCAAGGTACCAGAGATGGTTATGTCTCCTTTCATTTACAAGAATTACCCGACAATCTAGAAGCAGCTAATTTAGCTTTAACTACCATTCTACGTCGCAAAGGACGGATACTCGATGCAATGGGTCAAACTTTACAAACTTTGCGGGCTCAATCAGACCCTCAAACGAGACAACTGTTTGATAAACTCGCGACTACTCAAACCCAACTTGCCACCCTTGCCAATCGCCCTTTACCTAGTGACCCCACTCAACGAGAACAAAGACAAACCCAACTCCAAGAACTTTCTGGGGAAATTACTAGTCTTGAAGCCCAATTAAGTTCTCTTATGGCGGAATTGGGACAACAAACTACCCCAGTAACTATTTCTGCTGTACAAGATGCCATTCCCGCTAATGCTGCTTTAATTGAGTTTATCCAGTATCGACCTGTTAATTTTACTGCGGCATCTGATGAACGTTTCGGTGAACCTCGCTATGCCGTATATATTCTTCTTCCTCAAGGGCAGGCCCAGTGGCTTGATTTAGGTCCAGCTAGTATTATTAACGCCCAAATTGAACAACTCCGTAGCCAGCTACAAGGAGGAGATAGAGGTTTAGGAACTGTGAGTACGGAATTTAACTTAGAAACTACCCAAGAGGCGGCTAGAGAACTTGATGCTCTCATTTTCGCCCCCCTTAGACCCTTGGTTGGCGATGCTACCCACTTACTTATTGCTCCTGATAGTAGTCTTAATCTGGTGCCTTTTGCCGTTTTAATGGACGAGGCAGAAGAATATCTCCTGGAAAACTACTTAATTACTTATCTCACCTCAGGTCGCGATTTACTCCGTTTAGACTTGTTTCGAGACCGTCAACCCTCACCCCCTGTCTTGATGGCTAATCCTGATTTTGGTACAGCTAGGGTGGACAGTATTCCCTCAGGAGATATAGAAACCCTAACTTTTGGCCCCTTAGAAGGCACGAAAATAGAAGGAGAACAGATTGAGGGGTTAGTAGATAATTTACTGGTGTTTACTGAAAGCGAAGCCAGTGAAAATAATCTCAAAGAACAATCCACACCGGAGTTTCTCCACTTAGCCACCCATGGTTTTTTCTTTCCACCTCAATCACAACCGAATGATTCACCAGAAGATTTGACCATCAGAGAAAACCCCTTACTCAGGTCAGGGTTAGCTTTAGCCGGGTTCAATCAAAGAGAGAGTGGGTCAGAGGATGGTGTGTTAACGGCTTTAGAGGTAACGGGTTTAAACCTGCGAGGCACCCGTTTGGTGGTGTTATCAGCTTGTGAGACAGGATTGGGGGATGTAGCACCAGGAGAGGGGGTCTATGGTTTAAGAAGGGCATTTACCCTAGCGGGAGCCGAAAGTCAGTTAATGAGTCTGTGGAAAGTGAGTGATGAGAAGACACAGGAGTTGATGGTAGCATACTACACACGCATCCTAGAAGGAGAAGACAGGGGAGAGGCATTGCGTCAAGTACAGTTGGAGATGATGGCCTCACAGGAAACTGAACATCCCTTTTTCTGGGGTGCTTTTATTCCTTCAGGAGACTGGAGGGCTTTGCCTGATGGGGGTGGGACTAAATCTATTTATCAAAAGTAAAAAAGGGAAAATAGCTGTTGGAGAGAGAAAAGTTTACTTATTTTGAATAACACAAATAAACCATGAAAAAACAAATTTTATTTACAATCATTAGTTTTACTCTATTACCCACATTTTTACTAGTGAGAGTATTAGCCCAAGATACAGATATGACTATGCAGACACAGCCAATGCAACTGGCTCAATCAGGGTCAGAGGAGGCAGAAGCTGATGAACTAGAAGCACGAGGGATAGAATTATATCAACAGGGTGAATACTCAGAGGCTATTCAACTTTTAGAGAGAGTTTTAGAGATAAGACGGGGTTTATATCCTAACCAAGACCACCCAGATGTAGCCCTCATCCTCAATAATTTAGCATTTCTTTACTACTCACAAGGGAGATACCCAGAAGCAGAACCCCTCTATACTGAAGCCTTGGCAATGAGAAAGCGAATCTATGCCAACCAAGACCACCCCGATGTAGCCACTAGCCTCAATAATTTAGCTCTACTTTACAACTCACAAGGGAGATACCCAGAAGCAGAACCCCTCTATACTGAAGCCTTGGCAATGAGAAAGCGAATCTATGCCAACCAAGACCACCCCGATGTAGCCACTAGCCTCAATAATTTAGCTCTACTTTACAACTCACAAGGGAGATACCCAGAAGCAGAACCCCTCTATACTGAAGCCTTGGCAATGAGAAAGCGAATCTATGCCAACCAAGACCACCCCGATGTAGCCACTAGCCTCAATAATTTAGCAGGACTTTACTACTCACAAGGGAGATACCCAGAAGCAGAACCCCTCTATACTGAAGCCTTGGCAATGAGAAAGCGAATCTATGCCAACCAAGACCACCCCGATGTAGCCGGTAGCCTCAATAATTTAGCAGCACTTTACGAGTCACAAGGGAGATACCCAGAAGCAGAACCCCTCTATACTGAAGCCTTGGCAATGAGAAAGCGAATCTATCCCAACCAAGACCACCCCGATGTAGCCGGTAGCCTCAATAATTTAGCAGGACTTTACTACTCACAAGGGAGATACCCAGAAGCAGAACCCCTCTATACTGAAGCCTTGGCAAT
>NZ_JALKVM010000037.1:0-30301 GCF_057440575.1 Johannesbaptistia floridana | reverse complement strand
AACTTTTTCTGAGGTTAATTTAGTACATAAGTACTGGTGCTTTGATATGAGGAACAGTAGGCTAGTAATGGTTTTCATAGTTTCAATCTTTTCCTGATAACCTGCTGCCTATGGGATAGAGAGAAAATGCTAGATCAAAAGATTGCTTAAAATAATTATTGATGGTGAAAGCTAGGCATCCTAAGGAAAATATTAATTCCATCAATTCTTGGAAAGATTCAATCGGTGTACTCCAATGCTTAAGATATTCCACAAATAAGAAAAAAACAAAAACAATTAAGAAGAAAGAAGCTAAAAAAGAGTTAGGCACCAAATATTTCACCCCATAACTTTTCCGATTTAATTTTGCTGATAATAAAGGGCTTATTCCGAGGAGCAATCCTACAAACATTAATCCTTTATCTAAATATTCTCTAATCCAAACTAAGTTATGAATTGTTATTTCAGATTGTGAATTGTATTCTTGAAAAAACTCAGGGGACTCTAAACCTAACAATCTTTGTCCATAACTAATTTCTTCTAAGCCAACAAAAAGAAACATTGCAGCTAACAGATAATATAAAATTCCTAATCTTTGGTAATTATTATCTCTAAAGGATTTGCCAATATAAACAGCAAAGATAAATCCTAGGATAAAAGCCACACTAGTACCATACTCGATAAAACCACCCTCAGTGTTCATTCTTTTCCAAGATTCTTCATTGACTATTAATTTAGTAATAAAGAGACTAAAAGTTAAAAAAATAGGAAAAATAAACACATAAATTTTGGTAGTTTTTTTATTTTTAACTGCTGATTTTATTATCTTTTTAAGAGTTTTCTTTTTGCCTAAAAACAGGAAGAAAAATCCTAAATTTAAAGAAAATAAGATACTCAAGCTTAATCTACTTTCTAGAAAAGCTTTTACTATTGAGACTATTATGGTAATAATCCCTAAAAATTGTACAGTGAATCCAATAACTCTAATAAAAAACAAAAACCGCTTTTCTAGATAGTTTTTTCTGTTCAAAAAGTTGCTCATTCAAAAATCTTCAATTAGTCGATAGAAAAACATTATAACCTACATTCTTCACATCTATTGGTTTTATCTAAAATAATATAGCAGTTCCCATTCTTGTGAGGTACAAAGGTTATCCTTTTGAGGCAAGAGAGGCACCTCAGATCTTGCATCTTTACCCAAAGTTACTGGTTGTGGTTGAGTAATGAGTTTTGAAGTAATGAGTAACGAGTAAGAAGTCTTGAAGTTTTGAAGTGAGGAAGTAATGAGTTAAAGAATTAATGCTCAACGCTTAAAAATTGGTTGACCTTTGCTACTTTTCTTAGGCGAAAGAGAAATGAACTTTTTCTGAGGTTAATTTAGTACATAAGTACTGGTGCTTTGATATGAGTCACGAGGGAATAGCAGTTGGACCAGATGCGAGGTTGACTCGCATCTGGGAACTCCGACGCCTGACGGGAATAGTTAGCTAGTAGTAAGTTTTATGACTTTTATCTGTCAAAACCGTCTTTTGTACTGTATCTTTGTTTTTAGGTAATTATAGCTGCCTTTTGACAAGAACAAGTAAAAATTTAATCTCTTTGTGACTGCCGCTTTATTTACTATAGTCAGTTGAAGATTTAATCAGTAATAATGCTTCTGAATTAGATAACTCTAGAGTAGTTAAATTATCCAGGCGATCGCTATTAGCTAAGGTAGGAGAGGAGATCGCCACTTGCCAATCAGCCATCTCTGACCCGAATAACTTAGGTAATTTCACAGTAGTTGTTTCCCCCTCCATGTGGGCAATCATAGCCACAGCCACTTGACTATTTTCTGGATGTTTACGCATACCATAATAAATGGTTTTATCGTGGTCACTTATTTTATCAAAATAGTCATCTTCAGTAAGATTGCCTCTTAACCAAGGATTGTCATGTCTAAATTTACGGAGAGTAAAATTATAGTTTGCCTGTTCTGGATTTACCTGATCATAATATTGGGCAACATTGCAGACTTCATAACAATCTTCCATAAACCTCAAAGCAAAACGATTAAGTTTATCTATATCCAAATCAGTTAAAAACTTAATCATCTCGGGACGATTGAGACTTTTTATCGCCGGAATATTGCATGAAGAAGTATCTTCTCCTGTACACAGACCAACGGACTTAATCACTTCTATCAAATTATAATTTGTTTCAATCATGCTGCTCTGCAAAGCTTCACAGCATTCTTGTAACTCTGCTAAAGTTTTAAACCCCACGGCTTTTAATCGTTTAAAATTATGGGGTTTATCGTATAAATCTGGAGTAATTTGCCATTTCAAAAAGCCAATTTCTTCAGATACAACCTTAACCCCGTAGCGATCATCTGTATTACGAAAAAACATCCAAGGCGCCCTTGTTGTAGCATTTATAAAATCCATAGGTAGCCCTGGACTAAATCCATAAACCCATAACATCACCGCAGGATTATCATAGGCATTATTTAAAACCTCCGGTAAAGTTTCCCCTAGATTCCAATTAATAGGATAACTAGTATCTATTTGATTGCCTCGCCGGACAGTATCGTGGTTACCACAACCTGTGATCCAATTTTCCCCAGAATATATCACTTCACAAACCCGGCGCCATTTCTTCGCCCAAAATCCCTGTAAACTTGGAGTATTATGAGCAAATACCAACGGGCCCCATTGATATGACTCAGGTTTTAACTCAATCAATTCTTTGTAGGTAGATATTTCTTCCCAACCTTCTGCTGGCCAAGGACGACCATCTTCAAATATAGTAAATAGTAATCTTTGATACTCACCCACTTCCTGTACCAAATCACTCATAGCCAATAAATAGGCATCATCATACTCCACCAGACCAGAAAGAGGGTTAAAAAAGCGGAAATCTTGACCACCATCAACGCGAATACCATCGGCACCAAAATTAATTTTGCGCCTTTGCATTTCTAGTAAAATAGCCCGAACATTCGGTAACTGGTGATTTAAATCTTGACCATACATATTTGGTCCTTTGAGATATTGACGACTAATCAATAATTCTGATTGATTATCCGCATGGCCATAAACTAAATCTAAGATAACCTGAATCGGACCTGTGGGAAAATTATGTAGAGTTACGATCAAATCAATAAACTCATCAGGTCTCAGGCTACCTAAGATAGCAGGGTTAAGGGTACTAGATCCTAGTATAGGCACATCATATCCCCAATCTTGAGTATTCGGCTTATGTAAACTAATAGCTACCTTAGCTACCGATGGCAACGACATAAAGATTTTTTCTGCATCTTCAGTATCTTCTTCCTCTTCAGTTTCTATACCAAAAAAATTACTATTAATACTGTAATTGTCTCGATACTCAATAGTAGGTTCAACTGGCAGTAACTGTAAAGCATCGTAACCACAATAATTAGTTTCTGCTGGAGTTAGAGGAATATTCTGTTCAATCTTGGTGGCAATTTCTTGATAAATTCGGTTTAACCCAGCAATAGTACCCTCAGCAGAAGCAGTACCAATATGGAGTTGTAAAATATTATTCGGCGCCTCCACTCGGGGTATATCCTCTGAAGATACAGGTACACCAGTACGACGAAAATACTCTAGATCTCCCCGATGTTGTTGTAAACTATCTATGTCATAAAGTTCCGCCGGAGCAAATACTCCAAAGGGTAGAGAATAGGCTAGAGGGTCTCTAATCACTCCCAAATGACCGAGTTGGTCAAAATATTTTAACCAATAAAAAGATCCTAATTTTTCCCGAGTTCCCGGGATCATCCCCGCAATTACACCCCAAAAGTATTCACCATGTTGGATTAAACGCAGGCGATTCCTTTGGAATTTCAGCTTTTGTTCTGGTTTACTAAAATCAAAACTTTCTAAGGGGGTGAAGACTTCTAAATAAATTTCTCTAGGTCTGAGAACTTCACTGGCTAATTCTGGTGTCCAAAAACCTATTTCTGTTAATCCGTCTTCCCGATAATGTGCCCCTAGTTTAGTTGCTAAAATTTGGCCTTTTTCGTAGAAAATTTGATGAGTTTCTTCAACTTTCGTCGCCCAGCGTATTAGTTCCTGGGTCTCTTCTTGTACTAATATAAGAGAATTGTCTTTTGATTCTAACACTGTGTCTAAATAATAAACTATTTTTGCATTCTAGATTATTTTTTAATAATTATAGCGCTAGGTAAATTTTGCTAATCAGTCAGATGGAAGATAAATACCGTTATTTATTGTTTAATGTTATTCTTTTAATCTATAACCTAATCAAGCAAATAAAATGTACACAATGTACATTTTAGTGAGAAAAGATCATTACTGTGGTATTTTTGTTGCCCTTAAAATCAATGCTTATATTTTCATTTAGTTGCTATTTAATCATCGCCATAGTCTTCATTGGTTTTGGACTGGTTTATCTAATTCGTAGAGAATTTATGCCTTATCATTCCGTCGCTTTGTCTAAAAAATGGCCAGATTTAGAGGAAAACCTGCAAATATTAATACTAGCATTGATGCGAGTCGCCGGAACCGGTTTTTTGACTGCTGGTTTAAGTATTTGCTTTTTTATGTTTACTTATTGGCAAACCCAAGAAACAATCTTTTTCATGGTAACTTTTATAATCTCTCTGATTACATCTTTAGGTGCTTTTTATGCTACGGCAATGGTTAAAAATAAAACACCAGCTTCTCCCCCAATGCAATTAACAATAATATCTATCGTCGTGTCAATTTTAGGAGCGATCGCTTTTACCCTGGACCATACTAATATTTTTCTTCACTAATAATTATAACTTTAGATAGATGTGATTAAAAATAAATATAACCTGAGATATATCTAAGTTGAGATACGTGAGCAGACATAGCAAAAATATGTTATGCTGAGAGAGAATTTTAAATTTTGTTGAAAACAATTGACAAAATTCAAATTTTGATTAGCGCTGATTATATATTAAATTAATCCAAATAGCTAATACAATTAATTTCAAAGGAGTAAATTTTGTTTGATTAAGAGAAATTAAACATAGCAAGAAACTTTGAAAAATATAAATTAACTAGGTTTGATTAAATTTGTAAATCAAAGTCAAAGAGTGATAGGCAAAAGAAGAATTTGCCTAAAATAAGCATAATCAAGTAAATTGGCTAATAAGTAAATAGACAAGGAGAAAATAATGAAGTCCTCTCTAGTAATTCTTTACCATAGAGAACCTTACGACGAGGTAATTGAAAACGGAAAAGTACATTTCCGCAATAAAAAGAGCCCAAATGGAATTATTCCAACCTTGAAAAGCTTCTTTGCTGATGTAACTCAAGGAACTTGGATAGCATGGAAACAAGTTAACAGCAAAGATCAAGCAAAATTTACCGAAAGAGTAACCGTAGAAGGAGAAGGTAACTATAGCGTGCGTCGCATTGCCTTAAGTCCTGACCAAGTCAAGCAATTTTATCACATAACTTCAAAAGAAGCCTTTTGGCCAATTCTGCACTCGTTTCCCTACCACTTTACCTACGCCACTTCCGATTGGGAAAACTTTAAACATATCAATTACAAATTTGCCGAAGCAGCTTGTGAAGAAGCAGCAGATGACGCTTTAATCTGGATTCACGACTATAATTTGTGGTTAGCACCCCGCTACATTAGGGAAATGAAACCTAATGCGAGAATAGCCTTTTTTCACCATACCCCCTTCCCTTCAGTAGATATATTCAATATTCTCCCTTGGCGAAATGAAATTGTTGATAGTTTATTACGTTGTGATTTAGTAGGCTTCCATGTACCAAGGTACTCGGAGAACTTTGTCAACGTTACACGCAGTTTACAAGAAGTAGAAATAGTCAAAAAATCGGCAATACCCGAACATTTGACTAAAGTAGGTATTGCCTTAGCTGAACCAGAAATGACCACTCAGCTAAGGTACAAAGGACAAATAGTAAATGTTGATGCCTTTCCCGTAGGTACTAATCCAGACTATCTTCTATCCATCATTCATAAACCCGAAAGCGAGAAAAGAATGGCGGAAATAAGAGAAGAATTACAGGGACGAAAATTAATTATTGCCGCAGGAAGAGTAGACTATGTAAAAGGTAATCGGGAAATGTTAGAAGCATTTGAACGCCTCCTAACACGTCGTCCTGAGTTACACGGAAAAATACACTTTTTGATGACTTGTGTAACACCAGCAGCAGGAATGCGTATCTATAAAACAGCCCAAAATCAAATAGAACAGTTAGTAGGTCGTATTAACGGCAGATTTGCCAAGCTAAACTGGACACCAATTCTACTATTTACTCAACCAATTCCTCTACCAGAATTGATTTGTTACTATCGTGTCGCTGATATTTGTTGGACAACGCCTCTGCGGGATGGTCTGAATTTAGTAGCAAAAGAATATATAGTCGCCCACGAAGGTCAAGATGGTGCCTTAGTTCTCTCAGAATTCGTAGGTGCGGCGGTAGAACTCCCCCAAGCAATTCTGACAAATCCCTATTCCATGGATTTGATGGATGAAGCTATAGATGAAGCTATAGCTATGTCACCAGAAGAACAAAAGCAAAAAATGTCAGAAATGTACGAAATTGTGACAAAGTATGATGTTCGTTGTTGGGCAGACCGCTTGCTTGATTTATTCAAACATTTGAAACATGAAACAAATGTTAATGAAGAAGCAACTGCTACAGTATAACCAGAGAGAATAAGTAAAATAATTAGGGGTTAAGTAATTAATCCCTAAATTTTTGATCACAAGACCAGAAACAGATAGTAAAAAATACCAAAAAAAAATGCGCGATTGGCAAAAAATTGCAGAAACTAACTATGACCTAATTATCATCGGAGGTGGAGTTAATGGCGCAGGAGTAGCCAGAGACGCAGCCTTGAGAGGTCTAAAAACAATTTTAATTGAAAAAAACGACTTTGCATCGGGAACTTCTAGTTGGTCAACTCGTTTGATTCACGGAGGACTACGATATTTAGAGTATTTTGAATTTAGATTAGTTAGAGAGTCTTTGCGAGAAAGAGAAGTACTCTTCCATACGGCACCTCACTTGGTACAACCCTTGTTAATGACAATTCCTATATATGGCGATCGCTCTCGCCCTTATTGGAAGATTTGGGCAGGGATGATACTCTATGATATCTTCAGCTTTGATAAAACTCTGCCCCAGCACCGGATGCTACCAAAAAAACAGTTTACTAACTTATTTCGGACGATAACAGATGACAAAGTTAGTGGTGGTGCCCAATACTATGACGGTCAAGCAGAAATGGCCGAACGCCTGTGTTTAGAAAATATCATAGATGCCCAAAATGCTGGTGCCACTGTTTTAAACTATGTTGGGGTTACCGAAATACAAGTAGAAAATAAACGCATCAAAACAGTTACTTGTGAAGACAAATTAACCGGCGAAAGTTTTACAATTAAAACTCACGATAAAACTCTGTGTGTGAATACATCAGGACCTTGGGTAGATGAAGTCTGTAAATTAGGGGTAAAAAATCAAGAACCAGTTTCTTTATCTAAAAAACGTAAAATAAAAGGCACCAAAGGTAGTCATATTATCGTAGATACCTTCCCAGGTGCTCCTTCAAGTTGCTTATATGTAGAAGCAGTTACAGATGGTCGTCCTTTCTTTATCGTACCTTGGTTAGGTAAGTATTTAATCGGCACAACTGACCTCTATTTTGAAAGCAGTTTAAACTCAGTTAAAGCAGATAACCAAGAAATTGATTATCTTCTCAAAGAGACTAATCTAATTATTCCTACAGCACAATTAACCCGCGCTGATGTTAAATTTACCTATTCGGGAGTACGCCCTCTACCTAATGAGGAAAACAAAAAACCAGGCAGCGTAACTCGTAAACATATTCTCTACAACCATGCCAAAGACGGGGTGACCAATCTAATTTCTCTAATTGGTGGTAAATTAACTACCTATCGTCACGTAGGAGAGGAAGTTGTAGACATCGCTTTACGTACACTCAAAAAATCTAGGGTAGAATGTCCTACTCTCAAAAAACCTCTACCCGGTGCCTTACTAGCTAATGACGCCAAAAGGTTAGAAATCTGGAATAACTATAAAGACCTAGTTTCTGCCAAAACTATTGAACATTTATGTAATGTGTATGGATCCAAAGCAGGGAAAATATTAGCCCTAGCCCAAGAAAATCCAGAATTAGCAGAAAATATTATTCCAGAAATTCCAGATATCAAAGCACAAATAGTCTACGCAGTAGAGACAGAATTAGCTCACACTATGTTAGATATCACCAGACGTCGCACAACAATAGCCATGCTTCATAACTATGGTTTAGATACATTAGAGGTTATGAAACAAGTATTGCAAAAGTACTGTAGATGGAGTTCAGAGGAATGCGATCGCCAAATCAGAGAATATCGGGAGTATATGGAAAATAACTGTATTCCTGATTACTGCATCCCAGAAAAAGTCACAGCTTCCACAGTTTAACTCTCTGGTTCCACATTTGAATTTGGGAATGCTATATTATGGTGCGTTAACCTTCGTGTAACGCACCATTAATATTTCGTGTTTAGAAGCTTATCTGTTTATACTCATATCAAAGCACCAGAACTTATGTACTAAATTAACCTCAGAAAAAGTTCATTTCTCTTTCGCCTAAGAAAAGTAGCAAAGGTCAACCAATTTTTAAGCTTTGAGCATTAATTCTTTTACTCATTACTTCAAAACTCATTACTTCAAAACTCATTACTCAACTATAGTAGGGTGCGTTAACATTAGTGTAACGCACCATTAATATTTCGTGTTTAAAAGCAAATCTGTATTCTCAATAAAACGAGAAAATGTATTTTATTATACTGTAAAGTATTAGTTTTTTGCTTACAACAAATAGGGATAATAAAAAGTAAATAGCATAAGCCTAAATACAGGAAAGCCATTCATATTTATAGAAATATACAAAAAACCAATGAGCCAGACAAAAATAAAACCAGCATCAATAACTATCAACAACAAAAAAATCAAACTCAAAGGCACCTCACCTAACATCACCCTATTAGAATACTTAAGACAACAAGGATATGTAGGCACTAAAGAAGGATGTGGCGATGGAGACTGTGGAGCTTGTACAGTAGCCATAATTAGTGAAAATTCTGCCGGGAAACCTCAATATCAAGCGATGAATAGTTGCTTAATCCCCCTAGGTTCAGTAATTGGGAAAGAAATAATTACTGTAGAAGGCATAGGAGAAAATGGAAAGCTACACCCAGTCCAAGAAGCAATGGTAAAAACCGGAGGTTCTCAATGCGGTTATTGTACTCCAGGCTTTATCATGAGTTTATTCGCTTCTTATTACGAAGGAAAAGTAGACGATATATCAGTAGAGGGTAATCTATGCCGTTGTACAGGGTATATTCCCATTCGTCGCGCTGCTCAAATAGTAACAAATCAAGAGCCTCAAGATAACTTTAGTGAGAAACTCAAAGAAATATCCTTAGAAAATACAGAATTTAACTACCAAGACGAAGGTCACCAATTTTATCGTCCCACAGATTTAACAACAGTTTTAAGCTTATTACAACAATACCCAGAAGCTGTGTTAATAGCAGGAGGAACAGATTTAGGATTAGAGTTAAGCCATCACAATCAAGACTATCCTATTCTCATTTCCTTAGAAGCCGTAGCAGAATTACAGACTTTTACACAAACAGATGAATACGTAGAAATAGGGGCAGCTATTCCCCTAAGTCATCTTAAACAGCATTTAGCTGGGATGTTTCCCAGTATAGATGAAATGATTCATTGGTTTGCCGCCTGTCAAGTGCGCAATCGTGCCACCTTGGGGGGAAATATTGGCACAGCTTCTCCCATCGGAGATTTACCCCCAGTTTTATTATCTTTGGACGCTAAATTAAAAATTACTGGAATTGAGGGAACAAGAATATTACCTCTAGCAGATTTTTTCCATGGATATCGACAAACTGACTTAAAAACCGGAGAAGTTATTGTTGCTGTACAAATTCCCACAACTCTTCCTCCAGGAGCAGTCAAGCGTTTGAGTCACTCCTATAAAATCGGTAAACGAGGCACAGATGATATTAGTATAGTAGCGGCAGCTTTTACTATAGATTTAGATGCCAATAATCAGGTAGTGCAGGCGAGATTAGGTTATGGGGGGGTAGCGGCTACACCGATTAGAGCTTTAGAGGTAGAATCTTTACTAGAGGGGAAACCTTGGAATATTAAAACAATAGAAGAGGTTAAGCCCATATTAAGAGAAACTTTTACCCCTTTAACTGATTTAAGAGCTAGTGCTGATTACCGCAAAATGTTAGTAGCTAATTTATTGGAGAAGTTTTTTATCGAGATAGGAGATAATAACTATCAAGTATAAGTGGATAATTCTGGTCTAACAACTAAGTTAATTGCGGAAAAAGGACTCAAGCAAAAACCAGTTATTTACCAAGCAGAAATTTACTCACAAATCAAGGATAGTAGAGAAGCAGATGAGTAAGGAAAAAGCAGAACTTTTATCAGAAAGAATAGATAAAGGAATCAAAAAAGCAATAGCACAAGCCATTGAAAAGCATCGAAAACTGGGAGAATCTATCGCTATATCGTCAAAAGGAAAAGTGATTATTTTGTCATCAGAAGAAATTCCACCTTTAGATACGATTGACGAAGAAGAAGATAGTGAAATCAACAGTATTTAATTACAAATTAGTAGAGTAGGGTGCGAAATGCGAAGTGTAACGCACCGTTACTATTTCGTATCTTGATTAGACACCATGTAAAAAATAATAATTCCACTAAAGATAATTAACAAAATAGTTGCCAGTAGAAGTAGGATAGAAAGTTTTGAGTGTAGAGTAATAACTAATGCGATTAAAGCCAAACTTTGAAAAAATAAAATCCCCACTAATGTCCACTTTGCCCATTTACGACCTTGTAGAACAAAGTACATAATCACTGTGTATAGTAAAATTCTACCAATTGCCCATAAATCATTGGCTATGGCTACCACAACAATATCCAAAATAATGTGGCCTAAAAACATAGCACCTAATCTCTTTTGAGCTTTATATGGGGATTGTTTAAACTGTGACATAAGCTAAATAAATAAATAAAGTTTTAACTGCCTTACACGGAATCTATTATCCAAAGTCTAAATTCTGATTTTTACTCAAAAGAATCAAAATTAACAACAAGAGGTTCAGAAAATTGTTGTCTACTTTCATTGAGAATCTTGTGAAGAGATTTTTCTAAATCTTCAACTAAAGGTAAATTTGTTTGGTAGATTCTTTGACTCTGGCGAATAATTAAAGACTTTGGCGAATCTTGACTTCTGGTATTTAAAATACCTGGTGGTAGTTTACCCTTAAGCAATTTAACTAAGCGTTGTGCGCAACTTTTAGTATTAATACCTCTATTAGCTAAAGTTTTAAATAAATCATCCAGACTAAAAGGATTCTCAGGAAGGACTTTGAGTAATTCAATTAATAAGAAATAATCATGATATTGGTGGCGATTCCTGTCCATCATATTGGGAAAGTAGGGTAAATAAGCTAAACCTTGAGCCACTCTGAGAGCATTTTCTGCTTGTGTATCGAAAATAATTCTACTGTGGGGAAATTGCTGTGTTAACCAATTCTGCAAGGAATTATGGATGCTGAAAACTAAGCCACCACCACAGATAACTTGTTTGATGTCGCTATCTGCTACATTTTGTTGTTGGCACAATTTACTAATTACTCTGGCTATGTTGGCTAAACAAGGTTGAATTACATTGTGGTCTAAATCTTCTTGCTTAACATGATAATCATTTGCCCCTAAGGAGGCTTGAAATTCTGTTTGCTGTTGTAACATTAAGCTAATTAATTTAGCTGCTTCTAGAAAACAATAGCCGAGGGGATAACTGTATAAATAGCGATCTAATTCAAGACGTTTGTCTGTTTCTATCCTACCTGGTTGAGGTAAAAGATGAGGGATTGGAGGAATAGAATGACCTTCCTCAATAGGGTAAATAAACTTAGTAAAAATATCTTGTTCTAAACTATGTTGAGCATAATCTAGGGTTGCTATGCTAAAGTTATCATATTTTAAAGTTTGCCAATTTTCCGGCAAATTAACTAAAGCTATCTCAGTAGTTGAATTTCCCCCATTGATTATCAAAGAGTAACCAGATTGTAAATCATTTTTTTCTTCAAATCTCCCCAAAAGAAGGGCGATTGTATCTTCTAAACAAAAAATCTGTGCTGAGTCTGGGACTAAATGACTAGCCAAAATCGCTTCTCTCAAATTAAAACGATAGGTATCACTCCAACCTTCTGGAGAGTTAACAATAATTCCTCGTAATTTAGCTATAGCCTGTCGGAAAAATGGTAGGGGTAAATCTCTGATTTCAGCATTATGTATCTGTAGTAATATCTTTTCAACTACTTTTTGTAACTTACTAAGGGGGAGCAAGGTTTCTTGATTAGCAATTAACCAGTTCAAGTTGGCTTTATAATTATTAATTACTAAATCATTAGCTTCTGGTTCATAAAGTCCACCTAAATACCAATATTCCCCAGAACTTGATTGATAAACTAAGCTAGGAAAACGAAAGGGAGATTGAAAAATATTCTCAGAATCTCTTAAAGACCACGATAAGGGGTATTTTTCCTGAGTAGTTACATTAAACAAAACTGCCGCCATACCCAAGCTACCAAAATCAAGCCCCAAATACCAATTATCTGGTTGGGTTTGAGCAGAAATATCTAAAACTGTAATTAAATCTGTTAAATTTTTGATTTTTTTGGGTGATGCTTCTGGTTTAATGGGATTGTCTGGAATATTTGAGTAAGAATTGGTTTTATCTACTGATACTGCTGATACGTTGATTAAGTTACCGATAATCTGGGCTTTAATCTGTTTTAATTGGTTGATTTCTGCTACTATCAGAGTTTTTTCCTGATTTAACTTTTCAATTTCTTCCTTTAAATCTTGGTTTTTTTGAATATTTTTTTCTGTTTCTACTTGAGACATTATCGATTTACTTAATGCCTTAGCTAATTTTTCTATCTTGTCCTCTGATTGATTCTCCTGAATTCCTGTTAAATATTTATGTACTTTATAAAATATACGTAAGTGTTCTACTGTGACAGTGGGATTGGTGGTAATTTGAGCTAAAAAAACTTCAAAATCCCTAATTAAAGAGGTTAGTTCCTTGGAAGAATTCATTAATCCTTATTTTCCGTTAAAATATACTGTACTTTATTCAATTAAGTTTAAATGTTAACTAAAAATAAGATTTTCGGTGCTATGCTTTTGGTGTTTTTGCCTCTGTCTATTGCTGCTCATTTTCTTGATTGGGGTTCAGTATTAGTTTTTATTATGGCAGGTTTGGCGATAGTTCCTTTGGCTGCCTTTATGGGTACAGCTACAGAGGAAATTGCTATAGTTGTTGGCCCTAATTTAGGAGGTTTTCTTAATGCTACCTTTGGTAATGCAACTGAGCTAATTATTGCTATCTTTGCCCTAAAACAAGGCTTGATTAGTGTTGTCAAAGCTAGTGTGACTGGCTCTGTAATTAGTAATATGTTATTAGTTTTAGGTTTTGCTGTATTTTTGGGCGGATTGCGGTACAAAGAACAAGTTTTTCAACCAATTGCCGCTCGCTTAAATGCTTCCGCCATGAATCTAGCAGTAGTAGCTATTTTGATTCCTACTACTGTAGATTATACCTCTGATGGTATTTTGGAATTGAGAATGCAAAACTTATCCGTTGCTGTGGCTGCGGTATTAATTGTTGTTTATGGTTTAAGTTTGCTCTTTTCTATGAAAACCCATGCTTATCTTTATGAAGTGGCTGAGTCAGATTTAGAAGGCGAAGAAACTGAAAAAACTCCTAATTTATGGCTGTGGATTTTTCTGTTATCAGTAATAACTGTAGGTGTAGCAATTGAATCAGAATTTTTAGTGGGCTCTCTTGAAGAGGCTACTGCTAAATTGGGATTGAGTACTCTATTTACTGGGGTAATTGTACTGCCAATTATAGGTAATGCTGCTGAACACGTTACCGCTTTGGTGGTGGCTCTTAAAAACAAAATGGATTTAGCTATGTCCATCGCCGTCGGCTCTAGTTTACAAATCGCTTTGTTTGTAGCCCCTGTTTTGGTGATTGTCGGGAGAATTATTGGTCAACCGATGGATTTAGATTTTAATCCTTTTGAATTAGTCGCTGTGGCCACTTCTGTCCTCTTAGCTAACTCTATTAGTGCTGATGGACGTTCTAATTGGTTAGAGGGGATTTTGCTCTTAGCTACTTATACTATTTTGGCTCTTGCTTTTTATTTTCATCCTTAGAATTTTCATCACCAAATATGACCCAACTAGACCAAGTTAGTCGGGTTACAGACAAGCTTCAAACTCTGTTTCTGCTTGTTTACAAATTATCCTTAAACAGGATTTCTCTTACCGCCATTAAAACTTGTCCTAGTTTATTTTTGCCAGAGCCATCAGCTCCACAACCCCAATAGTAGTCTACTGGAGAGTTTTCTACAATTAACTCATCTCCAGTAGATAGGAGTATTTCTCGAATATCTTGATGAGTTTGAAACTTTTTCAAAACTGCCTTGTGCATGATCTCATCTTTGACTTCTTCCCAATCTGGACGCAGGAGATGGGAGCGATCGCGCCCCATCTTTGCTGCTTCTCTTGCTGTCTTCACCTTTTTTATTTTCTCAGACCATTCCTTGTCTGTGGTTATGAATTTTTGACTTTGGTAATAGTGTTCACTAGTTGGCCACCAACTTCCATCTAATTCAAAACCATAGTAGGCAAAATTAGAAAAACAGCCATATTCTTCGTCCTTGACAGCATAAAAGTAAATTGTCATATCTTCCTACTGTGCGATCGCTGCTTCTTTTCCCTGCTTCTTTTTACTAATTTATTTAATCTAATAGAGAATCTGTCTCTGATAACACTGTTTCTAAATCCCGGCGATGTTCCACCTGTCTTAAAAAATAACCTGTCATCATCGCTGAAGCCAATAGATTAGCCAGATTATCCCTCTCTGTGGTTATATACATATTGAAGTCTTCTGAAGGTAACATCCCTATTAATCCTTGAACATTTTGAGATATTATTTCTTTTATCTCTGGACTTGCGGACTGAGCTATATGATTAAGTAGCTCAGGATTTTGTTTTTGTAGGTATTGTAAGAGTGTATTAGATTGTGAGTTATTGGATTCGGGATGAAAGGATTTATTATTAAATACCATTATAAGTTCCGTTCAAGACTAAATAGTTTACCTACCGTTACAAATCAAACTATAGCATCGGTTTAATATATATTAACGCATTCTTACAGAATTCGTCATAATTAACCTAGGCTATTTGAGAAAGTTGTTCTAGTTCAAAATATTCATAGAATTTATCTGTCACTTCTAACCAATAGGATCTTCCCTCCTGTTGGGGTTTTTTGACTATTAAACCTAATTCTACTAATTCTTGCACTTGTTGATAGGCACCACTCCCTCTCAATTCAATTAACTCAGTTTGCAACAGGGGATTTTTCAAAGCTATTGCTGCTAGAGTTCTTAATGTGCCTATTTTCAATTCTGCGGGAACTAAATTTGTCACTAAGTGTTGATAACAAGAGCGTAATTGTAAACTATATCCGATTTTTGTTTCTACCACTTCTAAAGCTGTCGAGCGATGGGCATAGGCATTCATTAATTCTGTTATTGCCCCTTGGGCTTGTTGACGACTACATTGAGCATATTCTTTTATTTCGTTAAGACTCAGAGGTTGTCCTTTTAGATAGAGAATCGCTTCGATGATTGTGGCTAATTCTTTAGTGTGTACTAACATAAATTATTGAGTGGCTACAAGAGAATTGAGAAAAAGGAGAAAGTAAATATACTATAATTCTTAAATGTCAAATGATTAAAGAAGATCTCGCAAAGGTATCCAACCTGCCTGCCATAGTTCTCTATCTTTAAGCTGTTTAGCATTTATCCAAAATCTAACTTGAGGATCACAATTGGCGATCATTTCTGCAAACACCCATTTACCTTCGTTTTTACGATTAACTACTTCAAAATGTCTCCAACCCCAGGTTGACTGTTTTGAAGTCCACTTAGAACCAACAAGATAAGGAAACTTTTGTTTTTTAGCCATTTTAAATTTTAAATAACTATAATGCAAAACTAGTGAAGCCAAATATAAATTAAAGTTTAACTCAAATTCAGAATGAAGCAAAAAAATATACAATTAGCGAGATTAGTCATAGGATTATCAGTATGTTTAGGGGGTTTTAGCTTATGTTTACCAGTAAAATCCCAAGGGATAGACTCAAATCAATCAACCCAAGTGACCAACTTGGAAAGTGATTATCTTGTGGGAGCAGGAGATAAACTACGTTTAGATATTTTTCAAGTAGATGAATATAGTGGAGACTATTTGGTATTGGTAGACGGTACCATGAGTATGCCTCTAATTGGTAGTGTAGCAGTGGCAGGACTAACTTTAGAACAAATTAGTGAGTTAGTATCTCTCAAATACAGTAACTATCTCAAACGCCCCTTAGTAACCGTCAGTTTACAAAGACCTCGACCATTAAAAATATCAGTAGCAGGAGAGATAGCCAACCCAGGATCTTATGCCATAGATTGGCAAGAAAGCCAAAAAATTCCCACGGTCACAGATTTGATTCAAATGGCAGGAGGGTTAACGACTTTTGCTGATATTAGTCAAATACAGGTGCGGCGCCAAGCAGCAACAGGAGAACAAATAATCACCATCAACCTATGGGAATTGATCAATCAAGGAAATCTCCAACAAGATATTAGCCTCAGAGATGGCGATCGCATTATGATTGCCAGTAAAACGGAAATTGATGCAAGAGAAAATCAACAACTAGCGAATCTCAGTTTCGGGATACAAGCTAGAGAAGCTTTAGACGTTACGATTATCGGTGAAGTTTATCGTCCTGGAGTTTATGAAGTTTCTCCCGAAGAAAATCCCACCACAGGCAAAAGTGAACCACCAAACCTATCAGCAGCAATTTCTAAAGCAGGAGGAATTAAACCTTTAGCTGATATTCGCAACATTGAAATACATCGTTTAACTCGTACAGGAGAAACAACAATTATTGCGGTAGACTTTTGGAAACTTTTACAGGAAGGAGATATAAGACAGGATTTACTCCTAGAAGAAGGAGATAAAATTGTGATTCCCACAGCCCAACAGGTAAGTACAGAAGAGTCTTCAGCTTTAGCATCAGCAAGCTTTTCTCCCAATACAATCGAAGTCAAAGTAGTAGGAGAAGTAATGACTCCTGGAACCATAAAACTTCCCGCAAATAGTGGACTTAATCAAGCGATTTTAGCTGCGGGTGGCTTTAATCAGATGCGTGCTAAAACAGGAGCAGTAGAACTGATTCGTCTGAATCCTGATGGAACAGTTTCCCAACGGGAGGTTGATGTAGATTTTACTCAAAATCTCAGTGAAGAAAATAACCCGCCCCTACGGTCAGAAGATGTAATCGTGGTTAAAACATCCGGTAGTGCTAGAGCGATCGACACTTTATCTACTGTTTTTAGTCCTTTAAGGATTTTACCAATTTGGCCATTTTTCAGATAATCGAATCAGTATCTCAATTAAAGTTAAATAAAGTTAAAATTAGCTCGACCAACTAACCAAAAACAAGAGGAGTGAACATGAAAAATAATAATTCTGCTGAGTTTGCCTCCCTAAATGGCAACGGCAATGGCAATGGTAATGGTAATGGTAATGGTAATGGTAATGGTAATGGTAATGGCAATGGTTATCATCATGGTCATCAAGATACCTACCTCCCAGATAGTAGTAAATTAATTTACTCTCTATTACCCCTAATTAATCGTGATAGTGAAGTTGAAGAAGATACAGTTGATGTTCGTCAACTGTTGTCATTAGTTAAACATCGTCTTCCTCTAATTACTTCAGTAGCTTTGAGCTTCACTACCGTAATCTTCCTCTGGACAATTACTAGACCTAGGGTATACGAAGGAAAATTTCAACTGTTAATTGAGTCTCCCCAGGATAATAATCAATCAACGAATATTCCTTTATTAGGTGACAGTTCTAGTTCAGTAGATTACGAAACACAAATACAAGTTTTACGTAGTCCAAAAGTTCTAGGAGAAGTTATTCCTGAACTTAACCAAGAATACTCAGATATCACCTATGAAACTCTAGTGCCGCCAAAAAAAGCTCCCCTACGCATTACTCAACTTGATGAAACTAAAATTTTAGAAGTTACATATAGAGATACAGATCCCGAAAAAATTCAGTTTGTGATGGAAAAGTTAGCCAGTAGCTATCTCGATTACAGTCTATCAGAAAGACAAACAGAAATTAGACAGGGGATAGAATATGTTGAATCTCAACTACCAAGGTTGAGACTCAGGGTAGATGAATTACAAGAAAAACTCCAAAAGTTTCGTCAAGAACATGAAATGATCAGTCCAGAAGCAGAAGGAGAAAAACTGTCTCAACAACTGTTAGACTTAGAAGCCCAATATTTAGACACTCAAGTAAAGCTAAAAGAAACTCAATCTCTGTATACTCTATTAAAACAACAATTAGGAGTACAGCCCGAACAAGCTTTGACGGCTAGTTATTTGAGCGAATCACCTCATTACCAAAATTTACTTAGTAAACTACAAGAAATAGAAATAAAATTAGCAGAAGAGTCGGTACGTTTCTTAGATAATAGCCCGACAATGGAAGCTCTCCAAGAAGAACGAGCTAATTTACTCAATCTTCTTGAACAAGAAGCAGCAGTAGTCCTAGGGAATAATTTGTCCTCCCAAGCGATAAAATCACCATTTTACACAACCCCAAGCACTATAAAACTAGGATTGAATCAACAGTATATTGAAGCAGCTAATCGTCAAGAGATTTTACAAATTAGAGAAGAAGCCTTAGCCGTAGGGATAGCCAAAATCAAAGAAGAACTAGAACTATTACCCATTTTGGCTCGCCGTTATACCGATATCAAAAGAGAAGTTGATGTAGCCACCGATAGCCTGGGTCGTTTCCTCGCCGATCAAGAAAAACTTCAACTAGAAGCAGCTCAACAACCACTCCCCTGGCAGTTAATCTCTTCAGTTAAGCTACCGAATGAGCCAATTTATCCTCGACCCCTGCGCAATCTAATTCTCAGCACCATCGGCGGTTTAATATTGGGAATGGGAGCAGCATTGTTAGCAGATCGCCTAGATCCTGTGTTTCATTCTGCTGAAGAATTGAAAGAAACCGTTGACCTACCTATCCTCGCTCTTATTCCTCTACAAAAAGAATTAGATAATGTCCAAAAATTCCTCAACAAAGGTTTACCAGAATTAACTATTGGCAATAACAAGATTTCTCTAGGTGATACTACTAATGAGACAACAACAGCTACTAGTTCAGAATCCAATTACAAAGCTACCCCCTTTGTAGAAGCCTTTCGTTCTCTATATACCAACATTCGCCTTTTAAGTTCTGATAGGATAATTAAATCCATTGTGATTAGCTCTTCAGCTCCTGCGGAGGGTAAATCAACGATTTCCCTCAACTTAGCTAAAGCTGCTAGTGCTATGGGTCAAAAAGTGCTCTTAATTGATGGAGATTTACGACGACCTCAAGTTCATCATCGCCTCAATTTAGAAAATCAACGGGGTTTGAGTAATGTTATTGCCACGGGTACGAGTTTGAATAGTGTTATTCAACAAGTACCATCAGAAGAAAATCTTTCAGTAATTACCGCAGGAGATGTACCTCCAGATCCTACTCGTTTACTTTCTTCTCAAAAAATGCGGGAAATAGTCACAGAGTTAGAAAGATCTGGAGAGTTTGACCTAATTATTTACGATACTCCACCTTTGTTAGGTTTTGCTGATGCTAGAATTTTGGCAAACTACACTCAAGGACTAATTCTTGTTACTAAAATTGCTAAAACTGATCGCTCTGCTTTGAAACAAAGTATCGAACAATTGCAAATGTCTCAAGTACCTATCTTGGGCTTAGTAGCCAATAATGTCACTCGACATAGTCATGGTTCATACTATTACTATGACCACTACTCTAGCTATTACGGCCGTCAGTAAATTAAGCTTTAGCCGGGAGAAATAAGGCAATCTCTCCTTATTTCTTAAATTTTGTGAAAATTTATTTATCAGTTTAGGCCATGGTCAGTAATTCTGTTCTTTCTTCTACTTTTTTTCTCACTATCCTGCTCATGATTGGGCTATTTTTCTTTATCCGTGCTGCTGTCAAAGATCGTACTCAGCAACTGATTTTAACTAGTAAACTACCTGAAGAAAAAATCCTCATTCAGTTGCAAAATTATTTTGAAGCTAGAGCTTATCAAGTTAAGGCTGTAGACTCCGCTAGTAATCAAGTTACTTTTGAAGGTTTTGTTCGTCCTAGTTGGTTTTTAGCCTTACTTTTGAGTATTTTAGCTTTTTTTGGGTTACTATCTTTGAGTCTAGTTATTTCACTACTTTTCCCTAATATTGGTCAATATACCTTGATATTGACAGTAATAGCACCTGTTGCTGGCATCTTCTATTGGCAAAATGCCGGACGTTTGGAGCAGGTATTCTTGACTGTTACACCTCAGAAAAATCAAGACGATGAGATAGAAACCCAAATTGCAGTAACCGCTCATCGTGATGAATTAATTCAATTTAAAAAATCATTGAACCTTTAAGGGCAAATCGCCTGATTATGCCCTTAGATTCTATGGAATTTTAACCTATCCTAAAAAATACCAATCAACCACTCAAAAGTTTAATCAATTTATGAGTGGTTTGAATTTTAAAAAGGCTTACGAAGTACTCAGAACAGATGCTTTTGCCGGAGCTGGAGGATTTGGTATAATTCCTCTTAAGCTGGGGAAAAGAAAATGATTCTCCTCCACATATTGAGCTCCAAATAATCCTTTCTCTGCCCAGAAATATCTGTCAGTGGTGTGTTCATTGCGTCTCACAATCAAGACAGCGGGAGGAGTTATACCAAAGCTTTTAATATACTTTCGTGCTGCTGTCACTGGTTTATCTTCACCACTTTCGAGATTGTACTGAGGTACTAATGCTAGTATTTTGCGTCCCTCTAGGCGGCGGCGACTTTTGCGTTTACGTTTCCTAGCCAACCTGTTTACCTCCTAATTTAAGCCTATTATATGTATTTATCTTTACAGAAGCCGATAAAATTGTATAATATGAGATTAAAAAAATCAACCCCCCCATGGTCACTGATATGAGCAAAACAGTTGATATATAAGTATTAGAGGGAAAAAATTTTTTTTGAAAAGTAAAAATTAACACCGTTTTCTCTCAAGTGAAGCCTTTAAAAGTTAAGATAGAAAAAACAGTATTTAGCCTAGCTTCAAGCTGTTTAAATTGATTAAACTAGGATTCCATTCATGTTATCTTGTGACCAAGAGATTAGTAGAGAGTTTTTAGCGCTGTGTCAGTCTCAATTAGCTTTACTTGCTCAAAGTTTAGGTTCAAACTGGTCCGCAGTGTATTTGACTCAAAAGTCACAACAAACACAGTTAACTAGACTAATACCAGTGGCCGTTTATCCCATAAACCCAGTAAACACCCTTGAAGGCTTCCCCAAAGTTTGGCCAAATTCAGAAAGTACCTCGGAAATTATACAGCAACAACAGAGTGAATCATTTATTCCTCCAGAAAATCCCTCAACTCTATCCCAACCACATCAAAACACTCATCAACTAGTAGTACCTTTGGTATATGAAGAAGCGGTAATAGGCTTGTTGGTAGCTAAACGGGAAAAGACAGACTGGCAATCACGGGAAATAGACCAAGTAGAAAAAATCGCTGAAACAATCGCCATCGCTACTTTACTCCAGCAACATCAAGTTTGGTCTCAAGAAAATTTTTTGCAGCAAGAAAAACTACGTATAGTAGAGGGAGAAAAACTTGATGATTTTCTCCACCAATTACGTAATCCTCTCACAGCTTTACGGACTTTTGCTAAGCTACTTTTGAAACGACTTTTACCATCAGATCCTAATCACAAAGTGGCTGAGGGTTTATATCAACAAACTGAGCATATTCAAGAATTAATTAGGGAATTTACTGCTAATTCTACTCTACTTCAACCAGATTCTTTGATAGAGGCAACTCCTAGTCCTCCTCAATTACCTAGTAAAGGCTTGAATCTTGAACCAGTAAAACTCCAGGAAGTAGCTGAGTCGGTAATTTTTACAGCTTTGACCATGGCTGAAACTAAAGGAATTACCGTAGAAGTGGAAATGGCCGAGGATTTGCCTTTGATTGAAGCTAATCCTCAAGCTTTGAAAGAAGTTTTACATAATTTGTTGGATAATGCCCTGAAATATACCCCCAGAGGTGGTGCGATCAAAATTGTGACCGCCTCAGGAATTCAGTTTCAAGGCTTGGCAATCCATGACACAGGCTGCGGTATTCCCCAAGAAGTCCAAAGTCGCATTTTTGAACGCCATTATCGTGGAACTCAAGCTGATGGCAATATACCAGGAACTGGTCTAGGTTTGGCGATCGCCTTGGAACTAGTTACTCAAATGCGTGGTAAAATTGAATTAATTAGTCCTAATCAAGCTATTTTTAACTCCCAACCTCACGAAGGTGGTACTACCTTTATTGTTTGGTTTTTAATTGCTTGTCAACAATCTTAATAAAAGTTTATATATTTTTGTTAAGTTTACTGAGAATAAGGAGAATTGACAGGTAAGATAGATTTTGGCGTTTAAGATTTAATTAATCAATTGCTAAGGGTCTTTAGGAGGATGTATGGATTTTATTACCAATTTATTCAGTAACCTCAATTTAGAGGCAATTTTACAACTAACTTTTGTCGGTTTGATTATGATTTCAGGCCCAATAGTTATCTTTGTCCTAGCTTTCCGCGGTGGAGATCTCTAAATTGGAATTCCGCTATAGCTAGTTAAATGTAGATATTACTTCTTCATTTGATTAGCTTTAGTGATATTTATCAACTAAATAATTGAGGTTTGCAATTATGCCCCTAATCAAAGTACAATGCTCTGTTAATCCCAGTGACAAAACTTTAGTAGAAGATCTACTGAAAACATTATCGAGTAAGTTAGCTCAGCATTTAAATAAGCCTGAATCTTATGTGATGACAGCTTTTGAACCTGGTGTTGCTATGAGTTTTGCCGGAAGTTTTGATCCTGTTTGCTATCTAGAGGTAAAAAGTATCGGCAAGATGGATAAAACCCTAGTCAAAGCGATGAGTAAAGATTTTTGTCAAGTAATTGCCGAAAAACTAGGTGTACCCGCAGAAAGAACCTATATCGGATTTACTGATGTAGAAAGAACAATGTGGGGCTGGAATGGCTCAACTTTTGGTTAATATTCTACAATCACGATCATCTGTCTTAAACCAACGGATTCTAACTCTCCTAGCACTTGTTGTGCATTATCCCAACTGCCAAACAGTCCAACTTGCAACATTTTTTGTCCATTATGCACCGTACTAAAGGCATCTGGATATAAGTCTTTGAGTCTCTCAACTTGTTGAGGAGTAGCTTCAACCACCACTCGATAACTAGGTTTTTGAGGTGCTAAGGTAGTAGTAATATCTGTCCCTTGTGGAAAATCTGGACTTTGGGAATTCTCTTCTGGTGAACTCATCGGTGTAGGGATAGTAACACTATTTGTCCCCCCTGTCTCGGGAGTTGAGTTTGCTTCTGTTGAAGAAGATAGAGCAGGCCCTTGTCCACCATTGATTACTAAAGAGTTGCCAAAATCAACTTGACCTTCAAAATTTCCTGAAAGTTTCGTCCCCACTGCCAAAATTGAATTAGTAGTTAGGTTGCGAATATCTAAGCCCCGATTTTTTTGAAATAAATTATTGCCTAAGTCATTATTGGTTCCTAAATCTACACGGGATTGGGAGATCGCCACTAATCCATGTTCCTTTGATTTTTCAATAACATTGTTACGTAAAATTGCTTGAGCATTTTCTTCTAAGATAACTCCTAGGCGATTATTTGTAATTTGGTTGTTTTCTATTCTAGGAGCTGAATTTTCCAAAACACTAATTCCAAATCCCGAATTTTCTATAATATTGTTGCTAATATAAGGCTGTGATTTTCCATAAATCACTAAACCATTCCCTCTATTTTGATAAAAATAATTTTCCGTAATTAGAGGATTACTTTCTCCATTAATAGAAATTCCTGAACCCCCATTACGAATAAAAGTATTATTACTTATTTCTGGATCTGAAGACTCAATCCACACACCATAACCTCTAGGATGTGGATTAGTAACTGTAACCCCAGTTAATTTTCCTCCTGTTTCTGTTGCAACAATAGTAACATGTTGTCCTGCACCTGTCTTGCTAATATAGGGGCCATTACCTTCGATTACTATTTTTAAACCTTGACTTTTGGGGTGTCCCTGAATAGTAACGTTATTATTTAATAACAAAGGAAAAATTTCTCCACTATCAGAACTATAAGTTCCTTCAGACAGCATAATTACTGTATTTGCTTCCGCTAACATCAGCGCTTGGGTAATTGTTTGAAAAGGAGATGTTTCTGTCCCTCTTCCCTGTTGATCATTTCCCCTGTTAGGATTAACATAAATGAATTCTTGTTGAGCTTCTAGTTCAGATTCAGTATTTTGTTTAGATTGCTCTATTTCTTGGTTCTGGCATTTTTCAGTTTTTCGAGATACACTTAATACCTCCCTTTTGCCTTCTGCCTCCTGCCTCAAGCAATCACCACTGTATCTCCCTATGAGGGGCATTGCTACACTACTCTGTCTGCATAAATAACTACTGCTTGCCCATAAACTTAGAGCCAGAGATATAATTTGAATATGTTTAATCTTAAACATCATTAACAATCTTTACAAAACTTAATTTTACTTGATGATTGACCTGAATATCTGATATGTTAGATATAGAAAATAAATTTTAACTTATTGTTAGAGATTGGGGATTAACAAAAATGGAAAGCGTTGCTTATATTTTAATACTGATGATGGCTTTAGGTGTACTCTTTTTCGCGATCACCTTCCGTGAACCTCCTCGCATTCAGAAATAGTACTTACTCATTTTGTAATCAACCTTTTGTAATCAACCTTTTGTCATCAACCTTGGAGGTTCACGAATAGTTGACTTTTGAGAAAAGAAAATCTTAAATATGAATCCTTTTCTACTGTCTTAAGATTATAATTAAGACAGTAGATTATTGGTTTGACTATTAGCTTAAACTAAAAAAGACTAAAAAATTATCTTAAATTATTAGAGGGTCGAACTATGCAATGCCCTTGCTGCCAAAACACAAGTAATCGTGTTCTTGAATCCCGCTCTACAGAAGCAGGAAAAAGCATTAGGCGAAGGAGAGAGTGCTTAAACTGTCAACATCGTTTCACTACTTACGAGAGAGTAGAATTTATTCCCTTAACAGTAATCAAAAAAGATGGGAAAAAAGAGTCATTTGATCGCTCAAAGATTCTAAGAGGAATGGTTAGAGCTTGTGAGAAAACGGGAATTTCTACATCGACTCTAGATTCTATTGTAGACGAAATCGAGATGAAAATACAACAGCTACCAGCAAAAGAAATTACCAGCGAGAAAATAGGAGAGCTAGTTTTAAAGCAACTAAAAAATAAAAGTGAAGTAGCTTATATAAGATTTGCCTCAGTATACGGTAGGTTTCAAGGAATAAACGATTTTGTGTCTACCTTAAAAAATTTACAAAAAGAAATAGAAGAAGACAATTGGAAATTAAAAATAGAATCATCAACAGAAGATAGAAACACATCATCGTTCAAAACTACCCACGCCTGAAGTAGCAGAGTTAAAATATAAAAAGTTTTGAAAATTTAACATAATTTAGAGAGAAGTCCCCAAGTAAAGCGTCAGCTTAGTGGCAGTAGTTCACTAAGTACAACTTGTTCGGCTCTAGTCAACAAAAAATTTCATATTTGGTTTATAATAGTATTTGTGCTAAAAATCAAAATTCAGTTAAACCGAATTATTGATAAGTCTAGTTAATCTCATAAATTATCAAAGTTGTCAAGGCAATGAAAAAAATGAGATTCTTAAGAAGAAGTTAAGTCAAACAAGACTTAATGTAACTGTTTGAGAGTAATTCAACAGGAGGCACAGCTAGGAAAAAAAACTATAAACATAATGGGAAATAAAGCGTAAATGGTCAATCAGCAAACAGGTAATCCTACAAAAACAATTGATTTCACTCATGAAGATTTTGCAGCTCTTTTAGATAAATATGACTATCACTTCAGCCCTGGTGATATAGTACCAGGGACAGTATTTAACATGGAGCCAAAAGGAGCACTGATTGACATTGGGGCAAAAACAGCAGCCTTTATTCCTATTCAGGAGATGTCAATCAATAGAGTAGATAATCCCCTAGATGTACTTCAAGCAGAAGAAACTAGAGAATTCTTTATATTATCAGATGAAAACGAAGATGGGCAATTAACTCTATCTCTAAGACGTATAGAATACATGCGGGCCTGGGAAAGAGTACGTCAGCTAAAAGCAGAAGATGCTACGGTTCGCTCTCTAGTTTTCGCGACAAATCGCGGAGGTGCTTTGGTAAGAGTAGAAGGATTAAGAGGCTTTATACCAGGTTCTCACATAAGTACTCGTCAAGCAAAAGAAGACTTAATCAACCAGGAACTACCTTTAAAATTTTTAGAAGTAGATGAAGAAAGAAATCGTCTAGTCCTAAGCCACCGTCGAGCATTAGTAGAGAAGAAAATGAATCGTCTGGAAGTGGGCGAGGTAGTAATAGGTACAGTAAGAGGAATTAAACCTTATGGTGCCTTTATAGACATCGGAGGTGTTAGTGGACTACTTCACATTTCTGAGATATCACACGAACACATAGAAACTCCTCACACAGTGTTCAATGTCAATGACGAACTAAAAGTAATGATCATTGATTTAGATGCAGAAAGAGGTAGAATATCACTGTCTACTAAGCAATTAGAACCAGAACCAGGTGATATGCTTAAAGATAAAAATATAGTTTTTGATCGCGCTGAAGAAATGGCAGAAAAATATCGTCAAAAACTAGAGAGAGAAGCAACAGGCGAAACAATAGTAGTTGAAGAAGTAGTTGAAGAAGTAGTTGAAGAAGCAACTCAAGAAGTAACTGAAGAAGCAACTCAAGAAGTAACTCAAGAAGCAACTGAAGAAGCAACTGAAGAAGCAACTGAAGAAGCAACTGAAGAAGCAACTCAAGAAGTAACTCAAGAAGTAACTGAAGAAGTAACTGAAGAAGCAACTGAAGAAGTAACTGAAGAAGTAACTCAAGAAGCAACTCAAGAAGAAATGCCTGTAAATGAAGTAAATGAAGTAAATAACGAAGTAAATAACGAAGTAAATGAAATAAATACAGAAGTAGAAAGACAAGATCCAGAAAGCCAAGACCTAGAAAGCGAAGATTTAGCTTCAGCAGCTAGTACCGAAGAATAAGCTTTTAAACTCATCTTGTAAAACTTGAAAGTTAGCATAGTCCTGGAAAAAGACAATTGATATCCAGGACTATTTATACTGAAAACAACGAAAATGGGAGATAATGGCCACAATAATTTGTAAAACTAAAAAATTAGTAAATATTGAAGCTATTATCTTCGATAAAGATGGAACTTTGATTAACTCGGCTAATTTTATGGCAGAACTAGCTAAAATGAGAATAAGTTTCCTAGAGGCGCAAGTACCAAATATCGCAGGACCTCTATTAATGGCCTTCGGTATAAAAAATCAACAATTAAGCCCCATGGGATTAATGGCTGTGGGAAGTCGTCAAGAAAATGAAATCGCCGCAGCCGCCTATATTACGGCAAGGGGAAAAAGCTGGTTTGAAGCCGTGGCGATCGCTCGTCAGGCTTTTGCTCAAGCGGATCAATATTTACAAAATTCAAAAGAAGCATCACCTTTATTTCCTGGTACAAAGGAAGTGATTAAGAAACTATTTACCGCAGGATGTAAACTCGGTATTCTTTCTGCTGACACTACTACTGCGGTAGAAAAATTTGTTAATGAACATCAGCTTTCAAAATATATTAAATTAGCGAAAGGATCTGACTACGGAATAACCAAGCCAGATCCGGTTTTATTTTTACAAGCTTGCCAAGCTTTAGGTGTAACTCCTGAAAAAACCATAATGATTGGCGATTCTCCAGGAGATATTCACATGGCCAAAAAAGCAGGGGCTTCAGCTACAATTGGTATAGCTTATAACAATCAAAATACTAACTATCTCGATGGAGCTGATTTAGTTATTCAAAAACTAACAGAGCTTGATGTTAGTCCCCAATAGTTATAAAGTGTAATAAGAAAAAACCAAATTAAACTTAACAAGAGGAATCAAAAATATTGTCTAACCGTTATTTATTCAGTTCAGAATCAGTAACAGAAGGTCACCCCGACAAAATTTGTGACCAAATTTCTGATACAATTGTCGATGCTTTGTTGACAGAAGATATTCACAGTCGCATCGCTGCTGAGGTAGTTGTTAACACTGGTTTAGTGGTAATCACAGGAGAAATCACCTCTAAAGCTCATATCAATTTTACCGAGTTAGCTAGAAATAAAATTGCAGAAATTGGCTACACTGATGCTAAAAATGGTTTTTGCTCTAATAGTTGCTCGATACTGTTAGCTATTGACGAGCAATCTCCCGATATTTCTCAAGGAGTAACTGCCGCTAAAGAACAAAGAGATAAACTCAGTGAAGATGAATTAGATGCAATTGGAGCTGGAGATCAAGGATTGATGTTTGGCTTTGCTTGCGACGAAACTCCAGAATTAATGCCCATGCCTATTAGTTTGGCGCATCGTATTTCTCGGAGATTATCTGAAGTACGCAAGAGTGGAAAACTATCTTATTTACGTCCCGATGGCAAAACCCAAGTAACTATTGCCTATGAAGATGGAAAGCCTGTAAGTATTGATACAATACTAGTCTCTACTCAACATACAGAAACCATTGGTGATATAACTGATGGCGAAGCAGTACAAGCTAAAATTAAAACTGATCTTTGGGAACATGTAGTTTTACCTGTGTTTAATGATCTTGAGATTAAGCCTGATGACAAAACACGCTTTCTAGTTAATCCTACTGGTAAATTCGTTGTCGGTGGACCTCAGGGAGACTCTGGTCTAACCGGACGTAAAATTATTGTAGATACCTATGGAGGTTATTCTCGTCATGGTGGTGGAGCTTTTTCTGGAAAGGATCCTACCAAGGTAGACCGTAGTGCTTCTTATGCTTGTCGTTATGTAGCTAAAAATATAGTTGCTGCTGGTTTAGCTGAGAAGTGCGAAGTACAAGTGAGTTATGCTATTGGTGTGGCCCGTCCTGTAAGTATCATGATAGAAACTTTTGGTACTGGTAAAATAGAGCAAGATGAGTTATTACAACTAGTCCAAAAGCATTTTGATCTTAGACCGGCAGGAATTATTCAGGCTTTTGACCTCCGCAATTTACCTCAGCAACGTCAGGGTCGTTTTTATCAAGATGTTGCTGCTTATGGCCATTTCGGCAGAACTGATTTAGATCTCCCTTGGGAAAAGACTGATAAGGCTGATTTATTAAAACAAGAGGCAGGTAAAACTTTAACTGCTTCTAGCATCTAGGTAAGCTACTTCATACCTGTTTAGGCTCACTTTTGAGCCTTTTTTTTGTTTTATAGCAGTTGGTATACCCGCTCTTTTAAGGTGTTAGTCATCATCTTATGTAACTATTTATAGTTACAATAAGTAATGTAAGAAAAACTCATCTAATTTTGTTGGGATCTAAATGTATTAACATTGTAAACAGATTATTGGCGATCGCTATTCCCAGTAAAATTAATCCACATCCCAAGAGCATGGAGATAGTAATAGATTCTCCCAGAATCATGGCACCCCAAATCAGATCTTCCACCTTTAGCAAAAGCTACTGGTTGGGGTTGAGTAATGAGTAAGGAGTAAGGAGTAATGAGTAAGAGAATTGATGTTAAACCTCTAGGAGACAAAGATTATAGAGAATTAACCATAAAGAACATTTTTCCTAAAAAATTAGTACATAAGTTCTGGTGGAAGATATGAGCCAAAGCATAGAAAATAAAGGAATTAAATAAGTAACAGTTAAGGTTTTAGTAACACCAATATTATTAAGTAGCCGAAAATAAATAAGATAAGCTAAAGTAGTAGAAAAAAAAGCTAGACCAATTACTGATAAAATCACTACTACTGTTGGATTTGCTTCTGGCTCACATCTTCCACCAGTACTTATGTACCAAATTATTGTGGTCATCCGTTCCCCG
>NZ_JALKVM010000036.1:0-30558 GCF_057440575.1 Johannesbaptistia floridana | reverse complement strand
ATATCAATTAATTCGTAGGTTGGGTTGAGGGAGATAACCCAACAAACATTAATCTTATCGCCATTTACTGTTGGGTTGCACTTTGTTTAACCCAACCTACAAGCTTATATCAATTAATTCGTAGGTTGGGTTGAGGGAGATAACCCAACAAACATTAATCTGATCACCATTTACTGTTGGGTTGCACTTTGTTTAACCCAACCTACAAGCTTATATCAATTAATTCGTAGGTTGGGGCAGGGAGATAACCCAACAAACATTAATCTTATCGCCATTTACTGTTGGGTTGCACTTTGTTTAACCCAACCTACTGGCTGAAGTTCTAACTGTTTTACAACAAGGTATTAATAGTTTAGAACATAAAAATTTTGTTGAAAATTTCAACTCAAAATAGCGATCGCCTGGTTAAAAATCTCTATCAACCTTTAACGCAAACTACTTGTTTAAGAGTAGCTACCACCTCAACTAAATCATTTTGTTGTTCCATAACCTCATCAATCGATTTATAAGCACCAGGAATTTCGTCAATAACGCCTCTGTCTTTACGGCATTCTACTCCTTGAGTTTGCTCAATTAAATCATCTATAGTAAATTGTTTTTTAGCGGCATTACGAGACATCAGACGGCCTGCACCATGACTACAGGAACAATAGCTATCATGATTGCCTTTTCCTTTGACTATAAATGATTTTGCTCCCATCGAACCTGGTATAATACCGTAGTCTTCTCTAGTAGCTCTTACTGCTCCTTTACGGGTGAGATAGACTTCTTCCCCGTAGTGAGTTTCTTTCTCTGCGTAGTTGTGATGACAATTTACCGATAGTAGGGGTTTAACATTGTCACCTCCAGCTAGATGCTGACTGACAATTTTTTGAAAGCGACTCATCATCACATCTCGATTGTAACGGGCGTAGTTTTGCGCCCATTGTAAATCGTGCCAGTAGGCTGTAAATTCTGGTGTCCCGGCTACAAAATGAGCTAAATCAGGATCTGGTGTTGCTAACCCTGCTAGTTTAGCTAATTCTTTAGCTGTAGATATGTGACACATAGCTAGTTTGTTGCCGATGTTACGAGAACCCGAGTGCAACATTAACCATACCTGCTCTTCTGTATCTAAACATACTTCAATAAAATGATTGCCTCCACCGAGAGAACCCATTTGCTTAGAAGCTTTAGTTTGTAAATCTTGAACACCTCGATGTAAGTTACTAAATTCACTCCAACCCTGCCAGTTAGTGACTTGTTTGTCTACTTCTTTGTTCTCATTGAATCCCACAGGAATAGCTGCTTCTATATCTTCGCGAATTTTTTTCAGTTTTCCTTCTAATTGTGGGGCAGTGAAGGGCATTTTTACTGCTGCCATACCACAGCCAATATCTACTCCTACGGCCGCAGGTATAACCGCTTCTTTAGTGGCAATAACAGAACCTACTAAAGCCCCTTTGCCTAGGTGAACATCGGGCATTAAAGCTATATGTTTAAACATGAAGGGTAAACTAGCCATATTTTGCGCCATTTGTATTTCTTGTGGCCCTAATTCGTGATTAGCCCAAGATAAAATTGGCGTTGTTGTTTCTAGTTTTACTGATTGATAAGGCATATATCAATTTATAAATACAACTGTTTTATTATAGCCTATTTAATCTCTTGGTAAATAAGATTGACTTTGTTGATATGCCCAATATACTGCTTCTAAGAAGATATCAGAATATATATCCTTAGTATTTTCTCTGTAGTTAATTTTTTCTTTCATCTTGGCTGCCATCTTTTTACTAATTTCTTTTTTAGCTGAAGAAATCATTTGAGGTCGGCGCTGTAAATATTCTCTAATTATGGCAAAATCTTCTGGCAGTAGTTCTTTAATTTCTGCTGTTGTTAATAAGTCTTTAGCTAATACTTTGGCTTCTGGAGATAGAGGTATATTAACTTTGTTGTCATTTTTTTTCTCGTTAATTACTAATGTACCTGCCACTAAATCTCCTAAACGTTTTTCTTTTTTGGTAAAAACAATTAAAAATGCCCCAAAAAAGAAAATATCATCAACTGGTCTCAATAGTGCTCTGAGGCTAGTTTGAGTTATCCCTACAGTTTTGCCTGTATCTCCAATTACCCGAATACCTACACGGCGTTTACCAGGAGTCTGCCCCTGCCATAGAGTTTCAAAAAAAACAAAATATCCCAGATAAATTACCGAAATTATTAAAAACTGAATCGCGAATATCCATAAACTAATTATTTCATAAATATCATCCAATATTCCTTGAGTAGCTTCACCAAGGTAAAATAATAACAAGGTTGTTGTAATTAGTACTATAACTATAGTAATTCCAATTATTAAGTAATCCAGACACAAAGCATAGGCTCGATTACCGATTCCTGCTAGTTTAAATTCTAGTTCTACACTTTCTGGTGTTTCTACTCTGATATGATTAAATAGTCCCATAGTTATCAAATCATTTTACTAATTAACCTATTGTCTTGGGGAAATTTCTAGAAGCGATCGCTTTTCCCCCTGATACTCTTATATAGCTAAATCTATTCCTTCTTTGCGACTTCTCAAGTCATAGTAGATAACGGCTTTTATTGATTGCCAAAAGGGCATTACTGCCGCTCCTAGTACAATATTAATAGATAAATTTAGAAGAATGGCAATTAATTGCACTAGAGAGTTATCTTGTCCCAATAATCCCCCTAAAATCCCTACCACTATTCCTTGAAATATACCAGCTGAAATATATACTACTAAAGAAACTGGAATAGTAATTAAAGAGGCTACGAAAAAGATTAATATTAACTTTCCCACAAATTGTTTAGTTAACTGCCAAGAGCGTGAAATTCCTTTTGTGCTGTCTACATTTGTTTCAACTGCTATAGGTAATTCTGTAATAGCTAATCGTGCAGTTAGCCAATAAGCACCTATAATAGATGCTAAAAAAAATGCGATGCCTACTAATATTGATAAGATAGCTAGAGTTCCGTCTCCAGAGAAGGCTAAACCGGCAAATATTAAGGACAAAACAAACCCCACTAGTAAAAGACCGATTATAAAACCAAAAAATATCAAGGAGACTAATATACCAGCTAACCAAAATTGCCACATTTTGGAATCAATATTGCTTCGTGCTGAAGAGACTGTTTCTGGTTTTTCAATAACCTGGGAAAAAGCGAGACGAGAGATTAAACCGCAGGCTGCCATATATTTAGCCCAACCATAAATAGGTATTATTGCCCATAAACCAGCAATAATTGATATTTGCAGATATTGTTGAAAATTATCTCGGTAAATACGTATTCCTGCGCTAATTACATCACCGATTTTCAGAGAACTATTTTGCATAATCTATAATGAATGATTAGTTATATTTATAATTGTATCTTATCTTTTACTCTGCTATTGATTAAGATTTTATAAAATTTTTAATAGAAAAATATCTCGTATTTAATTTTACACTATACTGATAGAGAGTTACTTTTAAGATTTATTAAATTTTTAACTGTTTTTCCAAGGGTAATATAGAGGTAAATGAGTATAATTGCCCACAACCCCTTGTCAGTTTAATTTTTTGTGTATTATATTTAATATTATACTAGATTGAAAAAATTTATTGTTTAAGATTTTATGAATATTCAAAGGTGGATCGCTCGACGCGAGAAAGATTGGCGACGCTTAGATACTCTGTTGAAACAAGTAGAAACAAAAGGTTTCCAGAAATTACCAGCTAGAGAAATTAATGAGTTAGCGAGTTTGTATCGTTCGGTTTCTGCGGATTTAGCTAGAGCTAAAACTCATCAAGTTGGGGAAATTTTGCTGCAAGATTTACAAAATTTAACCTCCAGAAGTTATACCCTAATTTATCAAGGTTCACGTCATCAAGAATGGCGGAAATTATATGATTTTTATCGTTGGGGTTTTCCCGCTACAGTGAGAGAAACTTTTGCTTATACTCTAATTGCATTAATAATCTTCCTAGTTCCGGGTTTACTAGCTTGGTGGTATGCTTGGCAAGATCCCGTTTTTCTTTCTCTAACGGTACCACAAGAGTTAATTACCAAGGTACTAGATGAACAAGAATTATGGATGGGTTCGATTGTAGGATGGGAGCCCCTAGCTTCTAGTAATATCATGATTAATAATATCCAGGTAAGTTTTAATGCAGTAGCGGGAGGCATTACCTTAGGGATATTGACTGTATATATTTTAGCTTTCAATGGACTGCATATTGGAGCCGTTGCGGCTTTAGTAAGTCAGGGTAATCTCGGTTACCCCTTTTGGGCCTTTGTTTTCCCTCATGGTGCTTTGGAGTTACCTGCTATTTTTTTTGCAGGGGCTGCTGGTTTATTGATAGCTAGAGGTTTATTATTTCCTGGAAAATATCGTCGTCTTGATGCCCTCAAATACTATGGTGGTAAAGCTGCTAGATTGGTTTTTGGAATTGTACCCATATTAGTGATTGCTGGAATTATCGAAGGCTTTTTTTCTCCGAGTCCTTTGATTTTAGATATTTTTAAATATGTAGCTGGAATAGCTATTTTTAGTTTATTGTTGTTCTACTGTCAACAAAGTCCTAAGAATGTTTAAAGCTTTACATCAATTGTTATATGGCTTTTTTCAACATTACTTCAAAACTTCAAGACTTCAAGACTCAACCCCCAACCAGTAACTTTGGGTAAAGATGCGAGGTCTGAGTCTGAGCTGAACGGTTACCAATTTACTAGGGAAAAAAGGGAAAAATTTAAGTTCGCGATAAAATGAGCGCCAAACGATGATAAGCTGAAAGACGACTGATTTTAGAATTAATTAACAGTTCACTTGACAGTTAAACACAAAAAGTAGATATAAACATGGTAGCCACAACAGATAAAACCGTTGGTAAAATTACACAGGTTATCGGTCCCGTAGTCGATGCTGAATTCCCTAGTGGTAAATTACCTAATATATATAATGCTCTGCGAGTAGAAGGTAAAAACGAAGCAGGACAAGATATTGCTGTGACTTGTGAGGTTCAGCAATTATTGGGAGATAATCAAGTACGCTCAGTAGCGATGAGTGGTACAGATGGCCTAATCAGGGGGATGGAAATCGTAGATACAGGGTCACCGATTAGTGTTCCCGTGGGGAAAAAAACTTTAGGTCGTATTTTCAATGTTATAGGTGAACCTGTAGATAACAAAGGTGAAGTGGGAGCCGAGGAAGCTTCACCAATTCATCGTCCAGCACCTAAGTTAACTGAATTAGACACTAAACCTACCGTTTTTGAAACAGGCATCAAGGTAATTGATTTACTAACTCCCTACCGTCGTGGTGGGAAAATTGGTCTATTCGGTGGTGCAGGGGTTGGTAAAACCGTAATCATGATGGAATTGATCAACAACATTGCTATCAACCACGGTGGAGTATCCGTATTTGGTGGAGTAGGCGAACGTACTCGCGAAGGTAATGACCTCTACAATGAAATGATCGAGTCTAAGGTAATCAACGAAGAAAACCTTAATGAGTCAAAAATTGCCCTTGTATACGGTCAAATGAATGAACCCCCAGGAGCGAGAATGCGCGTTGGTCTCTCGGCTTTGACTATGGCTGAATATTTCCGCGATGTTAACAAGCAAGACGTATTATTGTTTATTGATAATATCTTCCGCTTCGTACAAGCAGGTTCAGAAGTATCAGCTTTATTAGGCCGTATGCCTTCAGCAGTAGGATATCAACCTACTTTGGGGACTGATATGGGTGATCTTCAAGAGAGAATTACTTCGACAAAAGAAGGCTCAATTACTTCCATTCAAGCAGTGTATGTACCTGCTGATGACTTGACAGACCCAGCTCCTGCAACAACTTTCGCTCACTTAGATGGAACTACTGTACTATCTCGTAGCTTAGCTTCTAAGGGTATCTATCCTGCGGTAGATCCTCTAGGTTCTGCTAGTACCATGTTACAACCCAATATTGTAGGGGAAGAGCACTATAATACAGCACGCGCTGTACAATCGACTCTCCAAAGATACAAGGAGTTACAGGATATTATCGCGATTCTCGGTTTAGATGAACTTTCTGAAGAAGACCGTTTAACAGTAGATCGCGCTCGTAAAATCGAACGATATCTATCTCAACCCTTCTTCGTGGCAGAAGTATTTACCGGATCTCCAGGTGAATATGTAACTCTTGAAGAAACTATCAAAGGTTTCCAAATGATTCTATCAGGAGAGTTGGATAAATACCCAGAACAAGCTTTTTACTTGGTAGGTAACATTGAAAAGGCGATCGCTAAAGGTGATAAACTTCTCCAAGGCTAAGGGTTAATCACAGTTTGTTTTGATTAACTGTAATCAACTAAAAGAGGTATAACACTATTTTTGAGTTATACCTCTTTTTTTTAAAAATTAAACCTAATACCTAACATACCAGTGGGTAACTTCAGTTAGTTATTAATAAAATCTATCTCTGTTTGTAATTCTTCCTCTTCCTCTTCCTCTTCCTCTTCCTCTTCTAAAGATACATATTTAAGCAAAGCAAAATAGAATGCGGAAAATATCAATACTGCTATTATCCCTACTAGCAAAGATCCCTCTCCTTCATGCCAAAACTTAAAAGCTTCCATTTTGCCAGCATTAATTAACACTGACATAGCTACAACTCGCACTAAATTGACCAGATACCCGATGATTATTGCTATTATTGGCACAATAAACAGATGAATACGTTTGAGAGGGAACATAACCAGATACAGAATCGAGATTCCCAATACATAGGTTACTGATTCCACTCCAGAACAAGCCCTTGCTACTAAAACTGTAGTTCTTGGCATGTGAAGCGTAATCCCATCAATACCTACATCATAACCCATACTCCATAATGTCCCACTTGCAAATTGAGCTGTAATAGGAGCTAGATTCCAAGGCGTTAATATGACGCTAGGTAAGCTCAAAGCTGCTAGTATTATTAGTTCTCCTCGATATTGTTTCAAACCAGGAAATCCACCTGCCATTAAAGCTAAAGCTACCCCAAAGGTTAGAGCCGCTAACCTAACTACGGGATGGGCCTCTATTCCTCTTATTTGCAGATCTAGAGTTAAACCATATAAAGTGGCAACGATTAAGGCGATCGCCACTCCTATAGCTATTAGATTTGTTTTCAATGATAAGCTTTCTTTTCTATCCCAAATTAAAGAACCCGCCCCTAATACAAATAAACCACTCATTCCTAGATGAGCTACATCCTCTGCTTTCCACAATAAGCCAAAGTAAATAGTAAATAGTGCTGCTGCTATAGCTAATATCCAAAAATAGGGTTTTTTTAAAATGTCTTCTGGTAAGTTGTCAATCATTTTCCTTTTTACTCAAATTGTCTGTATTAACACTTATAACAATATAGTTACTAAAAAGATAATTTTTAGCTTGATTGAACTATAATGCCATGTCTTCTTTCCTCAGAGACTGTTAATTTTACTTTTATCATCATATTATACGAAATCTTTACTTAATCATCATCGAAAAACAATTACTAGTTATTTATCTTATGGCAATTCATTTTCTCGCCTGGTCTTTCAAATTCAGGGCGGATATTACTAAGAATATTTATTTTATATTAGAAGAGTGATGTGTTTTTAGATTCCTCTGTTCAAACATAAATTACTAATAAATGGGATTTACTGATAAAAAGTCCTTAATTTCCTATTTTTTTCTCATTAGATTTTAAATGCCATATACGCCATTCCCCTGCGCTACGTAAAGCTATCCATAATAAAGCGATAGCGATCAACCCTCCTTCTTGGGGTGCTTTCAGTGCCAATACCACCATTAAAGCCGAGAGCACATCTTCAAAAACTACTACAGTAATCGGGATGCCACCTAAACGAAAAAACCAGCCTATTTCTACTAGTTTGATGATTAAAGCTAAAAATCCTCCCGATATAACTAGTACCCAAGTTAAACGATCATCAGCGGATAAATTATAGTATTGTGTCATCATGTAAGCTAACAAAGAGCCAACTAAAGGGCTAAAAACTAACTGAACATTTTGTAATAGACGTTGTCCTAGCAGTTTTTTAGAAAAAGTTAATTCTAATAAAGACCAAACTATAAGAATTGATAAAATAACTATGGGATTAATACTGCTAATAATCGGTATATTCTCCCAAGCTTTTCCTGTATAGATTAATCCTAAAACTAATATAGGAATTCCTAATCTCATGCCCGCCGCCGCCGCCGCCGATAGTGAACCTAGAATCTCTAGCATATTTAATATATTATTAGGGTTTATAGCTGATAGTCTCTCTATTATAAATTCATTTATCTTAAATCTGCTAAATTCACGTAATATTAGTGTATTTAAATTTTGCTATGCTAACATAAAAGGTTTTCGGCTTAAATTTCAAGAAATTGGTACTACTCTATGTTTTTAGCTTTTCGATTTCAATCCCCAGGTCCAATTATTTGGGAAATTGGTCCCATTACACTTCGTTGGTATGGACTATTAATCGCTACTGCTGTACTTATTGGTGTATATTTATCGCAATATCTAGCAGCAAAAAGAGGAATTAAACCAGAACTAATGGGAGATTTAGTCATTTGGTTGATTATCGCCTCTCTGCCTGCGGCTCGCCTATATTATGTCCTGTTTAAATTGCCAGACTATCTTCAAAATCCCCTCGATATTATTGCTATATGGAAAGGGGGTATTGCTATTCACGGAGCAATTATTGGGGGCACAATTGCTACATTAATTTTTTCTCGTGTCCTAAAAATTCCCTTTTTGCAGTTAACTGACTTAATTGCCCCTTCCTTAATCCTAGGCCAGGCCCTTGGACGTTGGGGTAATTTTTTTAATTCCGAAGCTTTTGGAACTCCTACTGATTTACCCTGGAAACTATATATTCCTCCTTCTAATCGACCTTTTGAATATATCCAGGATGAATATTTTCATCCTACTTTTCTTTATGAGTCCCTTTGGAACATAGCCGTATTCATACTGCTGATTTGGTTGTTTAGATGGGGACTCAAGCACCCAGGACGTCTGAAAGTAGGTACCATCGCTTTTACCTATTTGATTGCCTATAGTAGTGGGCGAATTTGGATAGAGGGGCTACGCACAGATAGTCTCATGTTGGGAGATTGGCGCATCGCTCAAATTATTAGTTTACTAGAAATTCTTCTTGGGGTAATTGGATTATTTTTCTTATATCGTCCTAGGCCAGACCCAAAGTAGGGATGACCAGTAAAGATTAGTTTTTAAGTAAACTTGCTAAATTAATGTTAATTTTTGTAAAGATAGTTTAAAAAAGTGTAAAAGCTTTATGAATAATAGAGACTAGCCCCAAAAAAATCAAAATCAAGCAGATAATAAGCTTAATTTAGGGGACAATCCAGGTTAAAATAGCAATTGCTTTTCTAAATATATCTCATAAAAGTTTACGAGAATTTAGCTTAGCTAGAAACAAAAAAAGAAAGCAGTATACATTCATTAAGGTCTAAGTTATGGCTCAACTTACTTCGGGTGGTTCAGACGTACCAGGCATGGGACGTCGGCAATTTATGAATCTATTAACCTTTGGCTCTATAACTGGCGTAGCTCTAGGTGCTCTATATCCAGTGGTAAAATATTTTATTCCCCCCTCTAGCGGAGCAGGTGGAGGAGGAGTAACAGCTAAAGATGCCTTAGGAAATGATGTAATAGTCAGTGAATTTCTAGCAGAACACAAAGCAGGCGATCGCGTTCTAGCTCAAGGACTAAAAGGAGACCCCACCTATTTAGTAGTAACAGAAGACAACAGCCTCAATAGTTACGCTCTTAATGCCGTTTGTACTCACTTAGGGTGTGTAGTACCTTGGAACGGTAGCGAAAATAAATTTATTTGTCCTTGTCATGGTTCCCAATACGATGCTACAGGAAAAGTAGTTAGAGGACCAGCACCTCTATCTTTAGCTCTAGTAAACGCTGAAGTCACCGAAAATGACAAAGTAGTATTTACTACTTGGTCAGAAACAGATTTTCGTACCAATGAAGACCCCTGGTGGACTTAAAACCCTTAAAACCCTTAAAACCCTTAAAACCCTTGAGGCCAAGAAGAATCAAGGGAAATTTTTGAGTAAATAAGTTCGGAACTAAAAGAAAATTACACCACACTTAATCAAGTCTACAAAATCACTAAAAGATGAACAAGTCTGATTTTTTAAATAAGTTACGAAAAGTAACAATCACTCTCATAGCTACTATCGCTCTTTTAATTACCTCTGATTTAATCTTGGCTACCCCAGCCAATGCCTACCCTTTTTGGGCACAGGAAACAGCGCCAGAAACTCCTAGAGAGGCAACAGGAAGAATTGTTTGTGCTAACTGTCACCTGGCCCAAAAAGAGGCAGAAGTGGAAATCCCTCAATCTGTACTGCCAGATACAGTATTTGAAGCAGTGGTGAAAATACCTTATGATTTAGATACTCAACAATTACTAGGAGACGGCTCCAAAGGGGGCTTAAATGTTGGTGCAGTACTAATGTTACCAGAAGGCTTTAAAATCGCTCCTCCAGACCGCATTTCTGAAGAAATGCAGGAGAAAATCGGTGGTGTTTACTTCCAAACCTACTCAGAAGAGCAGGAAAATGTAGTGTTAGTTGGTCCTTTACCCGGTGAACAATATCAAGAAATTGTTTTCCCAGTTCTTTCTCCTAATCCTACTGAAGATAGAAATGTTAACTTCGGTAAATATGCCGTTCACCTCGGTGCTAATCGTGGACGTGGTCAAGTTTATCCTACAGGAGAAGCGAGTAACAATACCGTTTACACAGCTTCTGCCTCAGGCAAAATTAGCTTGATTACACCCCAAGAAGCAGGCGGTTACGAATTGACCATCGCCTCAGACACAGGTTCAATTACCGAAACTATTCCCGCAGGTTTAGATTTACTAGTGTCAGAAAATGAAACAGTAGAAGCAGGACAAGCTTTAACTAATAATCCTAATGTGGGTGGTTTTGGTCAAAAAGATACAGAAATCGTTCTTCAAAGCCCCACACGCATTAAAGGGTTACTACTATTCCTAGGAGGCATTATGCTCGCTCAAATCTTCCTAGTAATTAAGAAAAAACAAGTAGAAAAAGTACAAGCAGCAGAAATGAACTTCTAGTTCAAAGTATAAACGGAAGATGACAGCTCAGGCGAACAGCAGTTGGATATGTGAGAAAATTACATGATGGCTTTTTTTCTTGATATCTAACTATTATTAGCCTGAGCTAAACTATATTTATTACCCATAAAGTAGGTCGTGAATGACACCATCAGAAGAATTTATCGCAAAAATCAACTCCGGCAACATTAAAGAAGCTATGGCAATGGCCCTTTGTCAAGCAGCGGAATTAACAGTTACTACTAGTATCACCCCCGCCACCGACGAATTTGATAGCCAAGACGCACCATATTTAAGCACCACTATTAATCTCATAGAAGGTGAAATTACTAATGAGATAGCCGAAGAATTACTCCAAAATCAAAACTACTCAGAGTTATATCAATTTCATCTCGAACAAATTCAACAGGGTCAAAAAATTATCTTTGATAGTTTACAAAGTCTACGGGCGATAGCTAAATTGGTTCATCAATGGCAAGAAGAACCACAATTACCTGAGGCAACTCCTAAGAGTTTACCAGAACAATCAGATTTTTAAATTTTTATATGACAGTTAATCAAGAATTTAAAATTGCAATTCAAACCAACAAGTACAAAGAAGCTATGCTAATGGTAATTAGTCAGGCTTTTCAACTGAAAATTACTACCTCTGTAAATAGTAGTGAAAAATCAACTCTTTCTACCAAAATAAATTTAGTTGAAGGGAAATTAACTAATCAAATTAATCCAAGCCTATTAGAAAATAGATCTGAGAATTTACTTGAGCAAATGCACCTAGAACAGGTGAAAATAGCCCCTCAGTTAATGGTAGAGCAAATACAAAATTGGCAAAAATTACTTAAATTACTAGCCTCACAAACAGATACAGAATCAGATATGTCTCAGGAGTATCAAAAAACCATAACCCAAAGTCCCAACAACGAATGGGAAGAATTTATAGATGAAGTGGAAGAAACAGAGGCAGTAGGAGAAGTAGAAGTAATTACCCCTAAAGAATCTCCTCCTTCAGAAGATGATTGGGGTGATTGGATGGATGAAGAAGAAGAAAATCTGTGAGTAAGATCAATGTAAGATCAATTCTTAATTTACAATCATAAAAATTAATTTTAATTTTGTTCCAGTTTTTCCTCTCCCTAAAAAGAGGAGGTTTCCTAACTCCAGGAGGTGGTGATGAATTCGCCAGTCGGACAATCTGATAACTTAGCTACTAAAAACTTAACGTATTTATTAGACAATATAGTCAATAAAACCACAGCAATTGAAGTGAGAACTGTAATTGTTCCAGAAATAACATACCAAGATTTTAGCCCATGGCAAGCTTATCAAGAAATTTATTCTCTAACACACCAAGATAGCTGTTATCAACAGCGTCAGCAGTTAGAATCAGAATATCTGGGTTTATTGTGCGATCAAAAATCACCACTATATCAACCAAATATAGATTCTCAAAACAAATTACTTCCCAATCCAGTCGATACGGTTACTTGTCAAAAACTCCTCACTAATTCAACATTTTTGAGTAAACTACGCAAAATAAACACCATCAAACAACTAAAAAGTGAAAATCAAACCTACGCCCAAACCATTATTGAATTAGAAGGCAAGATAACTAACCGCTATACAGAAAAAATACTCACTCATCCCCAAAAAGAGATAATTTTAGAACTACATAACCAAGGAATAGCCGCAAGTCCAAAACAATGGCAAGGTGTTATAGGTTTAATCATTAAAATGATTCATTTTTTGCGTAAATAACTAAAAACTTAACTAAAAACTAAAGATGAGAAAGATAAATATATGGTAAAAGCTATTACCCCACAACCAGCAACAAATACAATAGTTAAACAAACAGCCCTAGATGTTAGCGGCATGAAATGCGCCGGATGTGTAAAGGCAGTAGAAAGACAACTTCAACAAAACCAAGGAGTTATTTCTGCCTGTGTAAACTTAGTAACAGAAGTAGCGGTAGTCGAGTATAATTCAGAGATTACCACACCAGAAAACCTCGCGGCTAAACTCACTGATAAGGGCTTCCCAACTCAACCACGCAGTCAGCAAACGGAGCAAAAATACAGCAATAATTTATCTCTACTAGAGCGCAAACAACAAGAAAAAAGTCAGCAATGGTGGCAATTAGTAACAGCAGCTATCTTACTATTATTCTCCAGTATCGGACATTTACAACATTTGATGGGGATACATATACCCATTATTGCTAATATTTGGTTTCATTGGCTCTTAGCTACTCTAGCTCTGTTAATTCCTGGAAGAGAAATTATCAAAGAAGGGGCAAAAGGCTTATGGCACAATATGCCTAATATGAATACCTTAGTAGGTTTGGGGACATTGAGCGCCTATATAGCTAGTTGTATAGCTCTATTATGGCCCCAATTGGGTTGGGAATGCTTCTTCGATGAGCCAGTAATGCTCCTAGGTTTCGTTTTCCTAGGGCGCACCCTCGAATCCCAAGCCAGAAGTAAAGCTTTTACAACCTTGTCTAGTTTAATTGCCCTACAACCTCAATCAGCCTTGATAGTCGCTGACAATCAAGAAGATACAGGGATAGAAATACCCATTGAGCAAATAAGAATCGGAGAATTAGTAAAAGTTTTACCAGGAGCAAAAATTCCCGTAGATGGAGAAGTGATTAAAGGTAAAACTACCGTGGATGAATCTATGCTCACGGGAGAAGCTATACCCCTAGCTAAACAACCCGGAGAGCAAGTAACAGCAGGCACTATTAACCAATCCGGGACAATCGTAGTAAAAGTTACCAACACCCCCGGAGAAACAACTTTAGCAAAGATTATTAGCCTAGTAGAAACAGCCCAAACTCAAAAAGCACCAATTCAAAAATTAGCCGATACTGTAGCAGGTTACTTCGCCTACGGAGTGTTAACTATCGCTGTCTTGGTATTTGGTATTTGGTATGGAATAGCAGGGGCACCAATACTCCTAAGCTTGAAATTGGCGATCGCCGTTTTAGTCATCGCCTGCCCCTGTGCCTTAGGTTTAGCAACTCCTACCGCTATCCTCGTGGGCACTGGTATCGGCGCTGAAAAGGGCATTCTAATTAAAGGTGGTGAAAGTTTAGAGCGGGCTAGACAAATAGATACTCTCGTTTTCGATAAAACTGGCACCATTACCCAAGGTAACCCCACTGTGAGCAGTTGTCTCTGTTTCTTGGAGTCTCTCGACACTGAGGAATTACTGCAAATAGCCTATAGTGTGGCTCAAGGCACTAATCATCCCCTAGCATCTGCTATTGTTAAAGCCGCCCAACAACAGGGTTTATCTCCCTTAACCGCTACTGACTATTATACTGCTCCAGGTTTAGGCGTAAAAGCAACTATTGAGGGAGAAACTGTATATCTCGGGAGCAAAGCCTGGTTAAGGGAAAATGGTGTAACTATCCTGGAAAATAAGCCAGAAACCTCCCAAACTTTAGTTTATGTGGCTAAAGAAACTAATGCAATTGGTGTTATCTATTTGGTAGATGAGATACGTAGTGAGGCTCAAACTACTATTTCTCAATTACAATCATTAGGTTTACAAGTTATTCTCATGAGTGGAGATAAACAGACAGTGGCTAGGAAAATAGCTAGTCAATTGGGAATTAATCAGGTTTTTGCTGAAGTTAAACCCCAAACTAAAGCTAGTCTGATTCAATCTCTACAACAGCAAAACCATCTGGTAGCTATGGTTGGTGATGGGATTAACGATGCCCCCGCTTTAGCTCAGGCAGATTTAGGGATTGCACTATCTGGGGGGACAGATGTAGCTATAGAGACAGCAGATATTATACTCATTTCTCAAAAACTTAGTGATGTGGTAACAGCAATTAATTTGAGTCGCGCTACCTATAATAAGATTGGTCAAAATCTTTTTTGGGCATTAGGTTATAATTTAGTGGCTATACCCATAGCGGCAGGTGTACTGCTTCCTAGTTACAATATAGCATTATCACCAGCGATCGCCAGTGCTTTTATGGCTTTTAGTTCTGTATTGGTGGTTACTAACTCTTTACTGCTAAAATATTCCAGTTATAGTAAATAAAGTCTTATGCACGCTCTCTCAATTCCAACTTGGATTATTCACATATCTAGTGTGATTGAATGGATTACAGCCATCTGGTTAATCTGGACTTATGGAGAAGTCACTGGTAATACCTATTGGAGATGGTTATCTTGGGCAATGTTACCCGCCTTAGTTAGTGCTATGTGTGCCTGTACTTGGCACTTTTTTGATAATCTAGAATCATTACAGTGGCTGGTAACTATCCAGGCAGGCACAACTGTTATTGGTAATTTTACTCTCTGTGCTGCGGCATGGTGGATTTGGTATGTTAATAGACAAAATAATTTCTCCTGAGAATCTCTTTGCTATCTCTTTGTTTCCTTATTTAGGCTTTCTCTGGTTTGTAACTAAGTCAGGGAAGTTTCCCCGAATAGCTGTAATTGGTTTTTATCTACTCCTCCTGTTTGTGGCAATTACTATCCCCGCAGGTATTTATAGTAAAGTTCATTATCATGATTCTTTGGCTAATGTAGATTGGCTACACGGCAGCGCTGAGGTTTTTTTAACTATTTCTAATCTCATCGTGGTTTTAGGTTTTAGTCAAGGAATAAGACAGCAAAAAAAAGCCAAGTTAGAAGAGTGATTCTCTCCATTGCCTAAGTTGAGATTGTAATTGCTGCGGTAGCCAAGAATCGTATTGAGGATAAATAGGGAGACGTGGCACTAACTGCCAACCTGATGCCGCTAAAGTTTCTCTGAGTTTAGATAGCTGAAAATGGGGAAAATCAGGGTTAACTTCATCAATTGGCCCAATTCCCCCTAAATCTCTCGCTCCTGCTTCTATACAAGCTAATAAAGCTGTGGAATCCGGTATTAAGTTGGGGGGAATTTGAATAGTAATAGTTTCTGGAAGTAAAAAACGTGCTTTAGCTACTAATTCAATTAACTCCTCGGGATCAAATCCTGGTGCTTCTAGAGATTGTTTGCTGCCATGGCTATGGGGTTGAAGAATTACCTCCTGTATATTTCCCCAGCGTCTTTGGAGAGAGGCGATGGCTTCTAATGTTTCCCAGGAGTCTTGTTTTGTTTCTCCAATTCCTAATAATAAGCCTGTGGTGAAGGGTATCCTCAATTCTCCTGCCCATTCTAGTTGTTGTAAGCGCAGATTAGGAACTTTACTGGGAGCGTGTTTATGGACTGTGTTTAATAGTTTTGGTGTTAATTGTTCTAACATTAAGCCCATAGATACATTTACCTGTTTAAGTTTCTCCATCTCTTGGAAACTCAATGGTCCCACATTAGTATGAGGTAAAAAGCCCAAAGATAGGGCTAATTCACACAAATCATAGATTAGCTGTAGCCAAGCTAAACGGCGAGGAGATTGGGGGTGAACTTCTCCTGAGAGAATTAAGATTTCTGAAATGTTTTGATTTTCTAATCTTTTCAATCTTTCCCTTGCTTGTTTTATGGTTAACCATTCGTCCTGTTGAGGGTTTACTCTAAAGTTACAGTAGCTACAGCGATTAAAACATTCGTATGTAGGTACTAAAGTATAAGCAGGACTATAAGTTACTATCTTCCCATTCATGAGATTTTATTTATCTTTTTTGAATTATTTTAACCCTATCAATGTACTATAATTTTTTAAAATCTCTACAGCTTTTTGATATTGGAGATCTACTTCTGTACCTACTTGACTCAGCATAATAGGACCTTGTTCCACTATCTGGTTAGGAATAATACCCAACTTATTGATATCTTTGTGGGCTGGAGTTTCATATTTAGCTACAGTTACAGCTAAACCCGAACCGTCTGGTAATTCAAACAAAGATTGTATTAAACCTTTACCGAAGGTTTTTTCTCCTACTAAAATCCCTCGGTGACTATCTTGTAAAGCGCCTGCGAGAATTTCTGAAGAACTAGCAGAACCTTGATTTACTAATACTACTAAAGGCGCTTCGGTAATTGCTGTATGGTTGGCATCAAAACTGTTAAAAACGCCCTGACGATTGATAGTGTAGACAATTGTACCTTGGTCTATCCAGAGGCGGGCTATCTCTATACCTGCTTGCAGTAAACCACCAGGATTATTACGCAAGTCTAAGATATATCCTTGGACCCCTTCTGCTTGCATTTTGACTACTTGGTGAGCAATTTCTGCGGCCGCATTGGCACTAAACTGGCTTAGACGTAAATAACCGATCGCCATTTCATCCTCAGTTTTGTTAATTGCGGTGTATACGGGGTTTAAGGATATGCGATCGCGCACTATCGTTACCACTTTACTATTTGTTTCTTGTGGCGATTGAATTTCTAAAGATACCTTACTCCCGATTGGTCCTCGCATTTTTTCTGCTGCTTCATCTAAGCTCAAATTAGCTGTTTTCTCTGCATCTATCGCTAAAATATAGTCATGGGCTTTTATGCCTGCGGCTTCTGCTGGCGAACCTGCTAAGGGGGCTACTACTTCTAATTTTCCTGTTTTTGGTTCTAGATTAATTTGTAAACCTACTCCAGATAATTCTCCACTTGTATTGAGTTTTAAACTACTATATTGTTGCGGGGGTAGCAATCTTGTGTAGGGATCTTCAAGAGATGCTAACATTTCTTTAATCGCCGCGTAGGTTTCTTGACGATTTTTTAGGGGTTTGTTGAGTAAATCTTGACGCACTAACCACCAATTTTGATTATTAAAACTTTCGTCTAAATAAGCCCTATTTACTATACGCCAGGATTGTATAAGTAGATTTTGTTCTTCTGTGTAGGCTGTCGCTGGTTGTGGATTGATTGTACAGGTTGTTACTATGATTAAAGCTACTAAACATACTATTCTTAATAATCTTCTCGCCATCTCTCTCTATTATTTATTTTGTGTGTAAGTGACTAGCAGGACTCTGATTTTTTGTTACTTTTCTTAATTTCCACTATAATAACACTTCTAAAAGTCTTGGTTGGAAAAGTTTTTTTTGGCGATCGCTCATAATAATTTAAAATAACTATGTTCAAACTGACCCATAAATTCCTCTTTGCTTCTTTAGTTTGCTTAGGTGGTATTCTCTCTAACCCAGTCGCCGCTCAAATTATCCCCGATTCTACCCTCGGTTCAGAAAACTCTCAGGTAACATCCGATACAATTCAAGGGGTAGAGAGCGATCGCATCACAGGGGGTGCCATTAGAGATAGTAATCTCTTCCACAGTTTCCGAGAATTCAATGTAGAAGCAGGTAGAGGAGTTTACTAAAATGATTATCAATCGCAATCAGGTTAATTTGTTAGTCATTAATTCAGTTGCTTGATAATATAGCCAAAATTTATCATTTTTTCTTAATAATTGAATAGAAGCGATCGCTAATTGATAAAATCCTAAAAAATAACCAGAATAAAATAGTTAAGCTAATAATTAAAAGCTCAAATGTGTAAACTGTGTAGCAAAAATACTTGTAGTCTTGTAAGGTAGAAGAAAAGCGCACCGCTCAATACTTCGTAGGTTAAGGATTTTGATTTTTCTTTGAGGCAAGCAGAGGAGCAGGGAGACCGGAGCTGATAAGAGGGATTTTCGGCTTTCTCCCCTGCTTCCAGCTTTTGAAGCTCCCTTGCAGTCTCAACAGGGGATTTAGGCAAAACCTACGCAGTATTGCACCACCTATGACCAGAAAACATCAGATTGAAACTAATTATGCTCAAATTACTTATACCCTACCTAGTTTGCCTAGGTGGTATTCTCTCTAACCCAGTCGCCGCTCAAATTATCCCCGATTCTACCCTCGGTTCAGAAAACTCTCAGGTAACATCCGATACAATTCAAGGGGTAGAGAGCGATCGCATCACAGGGGGTGCCATTAGAGATAGTAATCTCTTCCACAGTTTCCTAGAATTCAATGTAGAAGCAGGTAGAGGTGCCTACTTTGAAAATCCCGCTCAAATTGAAAATATTCTCACTCGCGTCACCGGGGGCAATATTTCCAATATCCAGGGCATCTTAGGAGTCTTAGGTAACGCCAATTTATTTTTAATTAATCCCAACGGGATTATTTTTGGTCCTGATGCTCAACTAGACCTACAAGGCTCTTTTATTGGGACTACAGCAGATAGTGTGATTTTTGAGAATTTTGAATTTAGCGCTACTAATCCCCAAGCCCCCCCATTACTGACTATAGATATTCCTCTTGGTTTAAGATTGAGAGACAATCCTAGCCCTATAACCACACAAACTAGCACAGGTTTAGAAGTTAACACAGGAGAAAACTTAAGCTTAATCGGCGGCGATATTAATCTTGATAATAGTTTAATTAAAGCATCGGGTGGACAAATATATCTAGGTAGTTTAGCCTCCTCTGGAATAATTACCCGAGATAATCAGGGTAATTGGACTTTCCCCCAAGGTGTGGCGAGAGGGAATATTAATGTAGAAAATCAAAGCGAAATCAATGTTAGAGGAGATAATCAGGGAGAAGTGTTTATTAATGCTAATAATGTCAACTTCTCCCGTGAAAGTGTCTTAAGAGCTGGAATTGCTACAAATAGTGGTTCACCAACTGCTCAAGCAGGAGATGTAAATATCAATGCCACAGGTAAACTTAGTCTCACAGAAGGCAGCTTCATAGTCAACTCTGGACTAGGAGTAGGTAATGCAGGAGATATTATAGTTAATGCTAGTACTATAGAACTTGATAATGCTCAAATCAATGCCACACAATTTGGCACGGGAGATTCCGGTAATCTTAAGATAACTACTGAGACTTTAGAATTAAATAATCATAGTTTATTAAGTACGAGTATTCAAGGCAGAGGTGATGGCGGCGATATTAATCTAGAAGCAGAAAATATTCATTTAGATAATAGTTTTATCTTGGCTCAAATAGAAGAAATAGCTGTAGGTAATGGCGGTGATATTAATATCAGTACGAATATCTTAGAGTTAACTAACCAAAGTGAACTAAGTGGAAGGATTAGCGGCAGAGGTGATGGCGGCGATATTAATCTAGAAGCAGAAAATATTCATTTAGATAATGGCGCAATTTCTGCCCAAGTAGAATTAAATGCCCTAGGGAATGCTGGTAATATCAATATTGATACTAACAATTTAGAACTATTCAATAATTCTCAACTGATAGCCCAAACTCTCGCTCAAGGTGATGGAGGTGTAATTAACATTAATGCAGAAAATATTATCATTGATAATAGTGCCATATTTACTCGCGTAGAATTAGAAGCCGAGGGGAATGGAACTGATATTAATATTACTAGTGATAGTTTTCAATTACTCAATAATAGTGAAATCCTTGGCGATATCAATGGAACTGGCGATGCAGGAGATATTAAGATTAATGCTAATACTGTAAATATAGCTAATAGTAGGATAAAAACTTCAGTACAAGCAACAGGGGTAGGAAATGCCGGAAATGTATTTATCACAGCAGAATCCTTAGAATTACTATCTCAACCAGAATTACCAGCTAGTCAAATAAGTAGTCAAACTCAAGGAATTGGTAATGGCGGTAATGTAGAAATTAGCGTGACTGGGGATGCCATATTTGATAATGGTAGTATACTAGCTGGAGTAACTTCTAGGGGCACAGGCAACGCCGGAAATATAACTATTGAATCGGAAAATTTGCAGATAAACAATGGTAGTCAATTGATAGCCCAAACTCTTGGTATTGGTAACGCGGGAAATATTATAATTACTGCTACAGGATCAATTATTTTTGATGGCGCGACAACGGCAGCAACTAGCCAAGCTGGAAATGGAAGCACAGGAAGTGCCGGGAATATAAATATCAATACTAACTCCCTAGAGTTAGTTAATGGTGCATTTTTAACTGCTGGTACAAACAATCAAGAAGAAGCAGGCAATATAACTATTACTACTCAAGAAAATCTAATATTAGATGGAATTAATAGTTCTATTGTAACTGAAAGTTTCGGCTCAGGAAATGGAGGAGATATAAGTATTAGTAGTGATTCTTTAGAAATTACTAACAACGCTTTTATCTCTGCTGATAGTGTAAACGAAGGAAATGCCGGAAATGTTCATATTAATAATACTGGTTTAATTAAGTTAGATAATTTAGCTACTATATCTACTAATGTGAGCAACTCACTAGAAGCTAATAGTGGTATTATTGAGATTAACACAGGGGATCTAGAAGTAACTAATGCCTCTAAATTAGAATCTTCCATTATTGTTAACAATCAGCAGGGAAATGCCGGAAATATAGTTATTAACGCTTCAGAAACAGTGAAATTTGAGGGAGAAAATACTGGTGCCTTTAGTGATATTTTAGCCCCAGAAAATCAAGGAGATGGGGGCACAATTACTATTACTACTGATTCTCTAGAAGTTAATAATGGCGCTAGGTTACAAACCTTAATAACAGGCAATGGAAATGCCGGAGATATTACTATCCAATCTCAAAATCTAGTATCTATAAATAACGGACAAATAGTAACAAGTGTAGCTCAAGGTGCCAGGGGAAACGCTGGGAATGTGACGATTGAATCTCAAAATCTAGTATCTATAAATAACGGACAAATAGTGACAAATGTAGAGACGGGGGCGATCGCCAATGCTGGTGATATTTCCATTAAGGCAAGAGAGATAAGTATTAATGATAATGCTGAACTGCGTGCCGAAACCTTTGGCATAGGTGATGCAGGTAATATATTTATTAAAGCTAATGATTTAGTTACTTTCACTCAAGCAGGTCAAGCTTTTACTCTAGTAGGAGAAACTGCTACAGGAGATGCCGGAGATATTGAAATTACTGCTAATCAAGTAGAATTTTTTGACGAAGGTTCAGGTATAAATATCAGTACCCAAGGAAATGGCAATGCTGGTAAGATCATGATCAATGCTGAAAATACAGTCGTATTAAACAGTATGAGTGGTATTTTGAGTTCCGTGACTGAGACAGCCACAGGAAATGCAGGTAAAATCGAAATCACCACCAATATCTTAGAACTTAATGACCGTTCCTTAATCACTACTACTACCTTTGGTATGGGTAATGCAGGAGATATTATTATTAATGCTCAAGATTTTATCTCAATAAGTGGTGGTTCGGCTATATCTAGTCGAATCAGTGAAACCGCCAGAGGTAATAGTGGTGGGATAGAAATCTTTACTAATAGTTTAAATATCACCAGTCTAGCTCAAATTAATACTGATACAGCTAGTAACGGAAATGCTGGCAGAATTGCAATAGAAGCTAATGAAAATATAGTTTTAGATAATGGCTCAATTTTGAGTACAGTAGACGCCACAGCAACAGGTAGCGGTGGCAGGATTACCCTAATTTCTGATAATCTCACTTTATCTAATCAGAGTCTATTAACGACAAATACCGAAAGCCAAGGAAATGCTGGTGACATTAACATTATTGCTGATACCGTGAATTTATTAACAGAAGGGATAATCATCAGTAGTACTAGCAATTTAGGAAAAGCAGGAAATATTACCCTAGAAGTTACAGATAGTCTCAATATAGTTAGTAGTGGTATTTTAGCTAGTACCTCTCCAGAATCTAGTGGAGATGGGGGTAGTATTTTTATAGATCCCATAGAAGTCAATCTTAGTCAAGGGTCTGAAATTACCGTTAATAGCCAAGGTCAAGGCGATGGAGGTATCATAACTATAATTGGAGACAATCTGACAGTCAACAATTCTCAAGTTTCTGCTGCTACTGCTAGTGGTGAAGGTGGCAGTATTAACCTTAGTTTTAGTAATCTGTTGCAACTTGATAATAATAGTCCTATTACTGCTACCGCCGGAGGCACTGGTAATGGTGGTAATATTGAAGTTCAAAGCGAGTTTATAGTTAATTCCAATAACAGTGATATCACCGCTAACGCTTTTGAGGGTAGAGGTGGTAACATCTTCATTAGTGCTCAAGGTATTTTTCTCGATAACAGTAGTAACATTACCGCTAGTTCTGAATTAGGAATAGATGGGGTGGTAGAAACAGAGACACCGGATTTAGACCCAACTCAGGGATTATTAGACTTACCAACTACAGTAGTAGACCCAAATCGACTTATTGCCCAAAATCCTTGTAGACAGGGAGAAGAGAGTGAATTTGTCATCACCGGAAAAGGGGGTTTACCTGAAACTCCAGATCAATTACTAACTCAACCATTATCTCAGTCAGAATGGATTGAACCAATAAATCATAATTTGGAAACAGAAGGAAATTCTAGTCACAATTTAGAAAATACAACTTCAACAACTATAAAACCCGCCCAAGGCTGGATAATCAACCCACAAGGACAAGTAACTTTAGTAGCTTATATTACTGATGGTAGTCAAGAAAGGCAAATACCTTCCAATCCATACTTTTGTGGACAACTTTGAATATTGACCGCGGATGACTAGATTTTGATAATAATTGATACTCCTCAAGCATCAATAATTGTGTAAATTACTTAGTAAAGTGTGCCTTACTACAATAAGATGGAAATTTGTTTTTAATTAATTCTATCAGGTTGAGTTGAGTTATAATGAAATTGTAATCAACCCATATAGACTGCCCTACTTCTCGAAATTAAGCTTCAACTTTCTTAGGTAATCTTGCAAGAAGATCATCGCAGTCATTGTAAACAGATTAGAGGTAAAAAGTTATGTGTTCTGACCTCAAATACAAGTTGATCATGTTTCTTATCTTCAGAAACCTAAATCTAGGTTTTTTCAAAATACAAGGGTTATTGAGCTTATTGGTATTAGGTATTGCTTTAGGTTTTACCATAGCTGTTGTATTAGACCCTTATAAGACTACTGTAGGTATAAGTCGAGAAGCTGATATTAAAAACGCAGCAGGTAGTGTTAATCGTGCTCAACAAAGTTATCATTTTGAAACAGGGTATTTTGCCCCGGGTTTAACCTATTTAGAATTGTCTATTCCTGACGAATATATCACTAACGGTGACACTATTGCTAATCTCGGAATTCAAGTAGGGACCTCTTATGCTACCGTAACGCCTGAAAATCTGGATGCTTTTAATGATGGTACCAGAGCTTATTCTGGGCGCATTGAATACGATAAGACTACTGGTTCCTATAGTCAGATATTATGTCAGTCTAATGATGTAGCCACAGCCTTACCAGCTCCTGCAAGTACCGATAGTAGTGCCTGTGAAGCTATTAACGCTAATATAATACGTTAACAATTTAATAGCGAGGTGAAGGTTATGTTTTTTGATTTCAAATACAAATTCATGTTGTTTCTAGCCCACAGAAAAAAACATCTTGATTTTTCTCTGATAGAAGGGTTAATAGAAGGGTTATTTAGCTTATTGATATTGAGTATAGGGATGGGTATCGGCTTTTTGTTGCACTTCTGGTTCTTTTATCCCTATAAATGTGTTGGTAGAACGCAAGATACTGAGCTCAAAAACGCAGCAGGTACTGTTAATCGTGCTCAACAAAGTTACCATTTTGAAAGAGGGTCTTTTGCCCCGGGTTTAACCTATTTAGGATTGTCTATTCCTGACGAATATATCACTAACGCTGACACTATTGCTAATCTCGGAATTCAAGTAGGGGCCTCCTATGCTACCGTAACTCCTGAAAATCTGAATGCTGTTAATGATGATGGTACGAGAGCTTATTCTGGGCGCATTGAATACGATAAGACTACTGGTTCCTATAGTCAGATATTATGTCAGTCTAATGATGTAGCCACAGCCTTACCAGCTCCTGCAAGTACCGATAGTAGTGCCTGTGAAGCTATTAACGCTAATATAATACGTTAACAATTTAATAGCGAGGTGAAGGTTATGTTTTTTGATTTCAAATACAAATTCATGTGGTTTCTAGCCCACAGAAAAAAACATCTTGATTTTTCTCTGATAGAAGGGTTATTTGGCTTATTGATATTGAGTATAGGGATGGGTATCGGCTTTTTGTGCAACTATTTATTGTCTCAGCAGAATAGATGTATTGGTAAAACGCGAGAAGATGATATTAAAAACGCAGGAGGTGTTGTTAATCGTGCTCAACAAAATTACCATTTTGAAAAAGGATATTTTGCCCCAGGTTTAACCTATTTAGGATTGTCTGTTCCTGACGAATATATCACTAACGCTGACACTATTGCTAATCTCGGAATTCAAGTAGGGGCCTCCTATGCTACCGTAACTCCTGAAAATCTGAATGCTGTTAATGATGATGGTACGAGAGCTTATTCTGGGCGCATTGAATACGATAAGACTACTGGTTCCTATAGTCAGATATTATGTCAGTCTAATGATGTAGCCACAGCCTTACCAGCTCCTGCAAGTACCGATAGTAGTGCCTGTGAAGCTATTAACGCTGTTATGATAGACTAACAATTTAATTCTCCTATCAAGTAGCGCTATAAAAATGATTAATACTGAATTTAGATAAAATCAAGATAAAATAAACAAAGCAATAAATAACTCACAGATTAGTCAATGCCTCATATCTACTTCGACGCTGAGGAAAAGCAGCGCAAATCTTTTGAATTACCCGGTGCTAAACCTCACTACAATCCAGATCGCCCTGGACAAGTAGAACATATTTTTCTAGATTTAGTACTAGACATACCCCAAAAAACTCTACAAGGAACTTGCTACATCACAATTAAGCCATTACGCCAAGGAATCACTAAACTGGTTTTAGATGCAGTAGATTTAAACATAGTCTCAGTATTAAGAGATAGTGTCAGTCAAGCCTACGATTACGACCATGAAAAACTTATCATTTATCTCAACGAACCAACTACAGAAGCTTCCCTTACCCTAGCAATTGAATACAGTATCGATAATCCCCAACGAGGTATTTACTTTATTTCTCCTGATGCCGATTACCCCGATAAAGCTACCCAAGTATGGACTCAAGGAGAAGACGAAGACTCTCGCTACTGGTTTCCCTGCTTCGACTACCCAGGACAATTAGCCACCTCAGAAATAAAAGTCCGTGTACCTAATCCCATGTTAGCCATTTCTAATGGGGAATTAATCGATACTCAAAAGGCAGGGGATGAAACAATTTACCACTGGAAACAAAAACAAGTTCATCCTACCTATCTAATGACTCTAGCAGTAGGAGAGTTTGGAGTAGTTGAAGACAAATGGCGGGATATTCCTGTTAACTATTACGTAGCAAAAGGCAGAGAAGAAGATGCTCAACGCAGTATGGGTAAAACTCCCCGTATGATGGAATTTTTCTCTCAAAAATTTGGTTATAAATATCCCTACCCTAAATACTATCAAGTTTGCGTCGAAGACTTTATTTTTGGAGGTATGGAGAATACTTCTACTACCCTATTAACAGATCGCTGTCTCTTAGATAAACGAGCAGAAATTGATAACCAAAGGGCAGAAAGTTTAGTCGCCCACGAATTAGTACATCAATGGTTTGGTGATTTGGTAGTAATTAAACACTGGTCTCATGCTTGGTTGAAAGAAGGCATGGCTACCTATTCTGAGGTAATTTGGGCCGAAGCTGAATATAGTAAAGATGACGCCGCCTATTATCTATTGAGAGAAGCCCGCAGTTATCTTCAAGAAGATTCCTCCCGCTATCGTCGTCCCATGGTTACTAATATCTACCGAGAAGCTATAGAATTATACGATCGCCATCTCTATGAAAAAGGCGCCTGTGTATATCATATGATTCGCACTGTCTTGGGAGATAAGTTATTTGACCAAGCTATTCAAGCTTTTGTCAATAATTATGCCCATAAAACCGTAGAAACCGTAGATTTACTGCGCACCATCGAAACCACTACAGGTTATAATTTAACCCCCTTGTTTGACCAATATGTTTTCCGTGGCGGTCACCCGGATTTCAAAGTAGGCTATAGTTGGGATAATGATAATAATCTGGTACAGCTTAAGATTACTCAAACTCAAGTTAACAAAGATAACAAGGATTTATTTACTCTCTCGATACCTGTAGCTTTTGGCTATGTAAAAGAAAACAAGGTAGAATTTAAAACCTTTACCCTCAAATTAACAGAAGCTAAACAAAGCTTTTATCTACCTCTAGAGGCTAAACCTGACTTTATTAGCTTCGATCAAGGTAATAACTACCTGAAAACTGTAACTTTAGAATATCCGATTACTGAGTTAAAAGCTCAACTAAAACATGACCCAGACCCCATCAGTAGAATTTATGCAGGCATCGCTATTGCTAAAAAAGGCGGTTTAGAAGCAATTAAAGTACTATCTGAATCTCTAACTAGTGATCCCTTTTGGGGAGTTCGGGCAGAATCCGCCAAACGCTTGGGTAAAATTAAATTAGACCAGTCTGTAGATGCCCTCATACCTGGATTACAAGATACTGAAGGGAGAGTACGCCAAAGCGTCATTGAATCCCTCAGCCAGTTTAAAATTAACCTGAGTTATGAGACAATTCGTAAGTATTTAGATTCAGGAGATCCTAGTTACTATATCGAAGCAGCTACAGTTAGGGCTTTGGGTAGTATGGTAGGTGGCAATTTACAGGACAAAGAAACCGAAGTTATTGAAATTCTAGAGACCATCTTAAATACCAAAGCAGGTTGGAATGAAGTAGTTAGAGGTGGTGCGATCGCCGGACTAAGTAAACTCAAAACTTCTCCCAAGGCAGCAGAAATAATTATGAAATACACTCAGCGCGGTGTACCCCAATCTCTACGCCTAGCAGCTATTCGAGCCTTAGGAACAGTAGCTAGTGGCCAAAAACAAGAGCTAGTAACTAAAATACTCGAACATTTAGCAGATTTAGCCAAAGAAAGCTTATATTTGTGCCAAGTTGCCGTAACAGCAGCTTTAAGCCAAATGAAAGAACCAGAGGCGATCGCTATTTTAAGTGAAATTGCCCAACAAACTAGCGATGGACGTGTTAAACGTATTGCGGAAGAGGCTAAAACTAAAGTAGAGGGTAGAATTGACTCCAATCAAGCCTTTAAAGATTTGCGTCAAGAAATCGATAAACTCAAACAAGAGAATCAAGACTTAAAAAGTCGTTTAGCCAAATTAGAAGCCCAATAATTTAGCTTAACAACACAATCATTTCAAGACTACTAGGGTGTGAAGTGCGCCTAGCGCGTAACGCACCGTTAGTTGAGTAATGAGTTTTGAAGTAATAAGTAATGAGTTTTGAAGGTAGTATGTAGCCTGTAGGTTGGGTTAAACGTAGTGCAACCCAACACATAACTTAGGGGAATGTTGGGTTTCGTATTCCAAGGGCCCAACCTACACAATCTACTAGTAGGGTGTGTTAGCGCCGAAGCGCGTAACGCACCAAACACATTAATATCGCAAAAATAATATGTTTAAAGAGAAATAATAGCAACTCCAATAACCATAATAGTGGCGCCTATTGCCCTCTCTTTTAAGCCAGTTTCCCCTAAAATTAAATATCCCCAAAAAACACTAAATAAAACACTAGTTCTTTTTACAGATACAACTTGAGCCACCAAAGCAATATTAACTGCTTGCATTTGAAATAGTATAGCTAAACCATTGAATAAACCTACAGGAAACAATCGACCCATATCTTGAGTTATTAACCCCATATTATGACGAAATCGATATAAAATAACGGGAAAAAAACCTATAGCCACAAAAGTATAAATAGAAATAGACCAAAAAATTGGCGAAGAATTAATTACTCCTAACTTATCCACATTAGCACTAATACTCCAAATAAAAGCAACCCCTAACATCAACTTAGGTCCAGTTTCCCTTAGGAGGGCTTTAAAAGGAGCTAAATAACCATTTTTTCTGGCTTTAATATTTAATAAGTAAGAACCAGTTACAATTAAAACAATACCAAAACAATCCCAAGCACTGGGATATTCTTGAACCAAAATAGGAGAAGTTATTATTAAAAATAATGGCGTAAAAGTAATCAGGGGAACTGCCAGAGATAAATCACTAAGATTAAGAGATTTAACATAGAGAGTCATCCCCAGAAAATTGAGAATACCACCACTTACCAAAGCTAACCAATATTGTCGATTTAGAGTTGGTATTTCGATAAATAATAATAGAGATAATAATAAAGGTAAACTTAACAAGCTCAAAGACCAGATAACTAAATATTCATCAGTTTTTTTTAAACTAGATTTACTAGTAAGATCTTTGAATGACTCGAAAACAGCAGTAAGAATAGCTAAAACTAACCAATTCATGGATAATTATTAATAATTTCTAGATAAGATAATTTAGCCTAGTAGGATTATAGATAAAAAAAGATGAAAAGAAGACAAATTTTAACCAATGCTGGTATAAGCGCCACTACAGCAACAGTAATAGCGGCCTGTAATCGCACAACCACTAATAATTCAACAGCCCAAGATAGTAGTTTACCCAATCTTCGCTGGCGCATGGTGACTAGTTGGCCAAAATCCCTCGATACAATATTTGGAGGAGCAGAAACTGTCTGTAAGCGCGTCGCAGCCATGACTGGTGGTAAATTTCAAATTGAGCCTTATGCGGCAGGAGAAATTGTACCAGGGTTAGAGGTAATGGATGCCGTACAAGAAGGCACAGTAGAATGTGGCCACACAGCTAGTTATTATTATATTGGTAAAAATCCTACTTTAGCTTTTGGTGCTAGTATGCCCTTTGGGTTAACAGCTCAACAACAAAACGCTTGGTTTTATCATGGTGGTGGCCTAGAAGCTATGCACAAAGTTTATAGTGATTTTAACATTATTAACTTTCCTGCCGGGAATACAGGCGCTCAAATGGGAGGCTGGTATAAAAGACAAGTAAACTCCGTAAATGACCTCCAGGGATTAAAAATGCGTATTCCTGGGTTAGGAGGTAAAATTATGTCTCGTCTCGGGGTAAATGTACAGGTATTACCTGGAGGAGAAATTTTCCTAGCCCTAGAAAGAGGAGCAATTGATGCTGCTGAATGGGTAGGTCCCTATGATGATCTAAAATTAGGTTTAAATAAGGCTGCTTCTTTTTATTATTATCCAGGATGGTGGGAACCTGGTGCAACTCTTGAGGTACAAGTTAATAAAACTCAATGGGAAAATTTGCCCCAAGAATACCAGGAGATTTTCAAAACCGCAGCCATGGAAGCTAATTTGAATATGTTAGCTCAATATGATTCTCTTAACCGAGAGGCTTTACAAACTCTTGTCGCTGAGGGAACTAATTTAGTGCCCTATTCTGTAGAAATTTTACAGGCCGCCAAAAGTGCATCCCTGGAACTTTATCAAGAACAAGCCAGTGAAAATGCTACCTTTAAAGAAGTTTATGAACAATGGAGTCAATTTAGGGAACAAGTCACCGCTTGGAATGCAATTAATGAATTAAGTTTTATCAATTTTATTAGTTCTACACGTTGATTGGTTTTATTTTAATATAACTAATTAAACAAACTTAATTTTGTTAGGAAATCCTGAGATAATTTGGTGCGTTACGGGCTTCGCCCTAACACACCCTACAACTACAACTACTT